>JBEIQV010000004.1:0-31888 GCA_040376335.1 Verrucomicrobiia bacterium
AGGTGCCATTTTCCAAACATTCCCGTGGTGTATCCCGCAGTCTTCAGCACTTGCGGCAGCGCGATCGCGTCGAGTGTCATCCGCTCGCGTTCCAGGATCGTATGCGTTACACCGTTCTTGAATTCGTGCCGCCCCGTGAGCAGCGCGCTTCGCGTCGGCGCGCAAGTCGGCGAAACGTGAAAGTCCGTGAACCGCACGCCTTCATCGTGCAGTCGGTCCATGTTCGGCGTCTTGAGCACCGGGTTGCCGTTCGCTGAGACATCGCCGAAGCCCTGATCGTCCGTGAGGATGAAAATGATATTCGGACGCTTGCCCGCAATTTCCCCGCGCGAGGAAATGGCAAACAGCACGCTGGCTAGAAGAACGAGGAAACGCATTGCAGTAGTGCAATCCTGTTGCGCCGAAAGGCCAAGCAAAACCATCTTCTTTGCGCCCGGCGTCTTTCCACAGATGTAATGCGTTCTCGACGCCGACGGCGCTTGTCAGAAATGATTGCCGACCATGATCCGCAAAGCGTTTGTCATGTCCGTTCACGAAGGCTGCGAAGCCGAATACATTAGTCGGCACCAGCCCATCTGGCCCGACTTGGAGGCTGCGCTGCTGGAGCATGGCGTGAAGACATATTCCATTTTTTACCACGCGCAGACGCGCCAGCTTTTCGCCTATGTGGAGTTTGAAAGCGAAGCGCAGTGGGCAGCCATCGCACGCACAGAGGTCTGCCGACGCTGGTGGGCGCACATGCGCGAGCTGATGCCGTCCAATGCCGATAACAGCCCCGTCGCTCTCGAACTCCCCGAAATCTTTCACATCGAAAAATCCTAAACGCCGGTGACAAATTGTCGCCGCGCCCTGCAAACTCATTCCCATGTCCCGCTCCAAATCCATTTCCGCAGCTTACCTCCTTGCCCACGAACGCTACGCCGATCTCGGCGTGGATGTTGACCGCGCGCTCAAGGCCCTCGCAAAAATCCCCGTCTCGCTCCAGTGCTGGCAGGGCGATGATGTGGGCGGCTTTGAGAATTTCGGAAACACCCTCGGCGGCGGAATCGCTGTTACCGGAAATTATCCCGGCAAAGCGCGCACGCCCGAGGAGCTGCGCGCCGATTTGGAGAAAGCGTTGTCGCTCATCCCCGGCAAACATCGCCTGAATCTCCACGCTTTCTACGGTGAGTTCGGCGGGAAGAAAGTGGACCGCGATGAAATCGAAGTCGCGCATTTCAAAAACTGGATCGCGTGGGCGAAGAGCAACGGCCTCGGTCTCGACTTCAACCCGACGTGCTTCTCGCATCCCAAGGCCGCCGACGGTTTCACGCTTTCGCATCGCGATAAAGGCATCCGCAATTTTTGGATCGAGCACTGCCGACGCTCGCGCGAAATCGGCGCGGCGATGGGCAAGGCGCTCGGCACGCCGTGCGTCACCAACGTCTGGATTCCCGACGGCTTCAAGGATACGCCCGCCGACCGTCAATCTCCGCGGGAACGCCTCACCGCCTCGCTCGACAACGTTTTCAAAAAGCCACTCTCCGCGAAGCACAACCTCGACGCCGTGGAGCCGAAACTTTTCGGCATTGGCGCGGAGAGCTGCACCGTCGGCTCGCACGAATTCTACCTCGGCTACGCTATCACCCGCCGCAAGCTGCTCTGCCTCGACGCTGGCCATTTCCATCCCACTGAGAGCATCGCCGACAAAATCTCCAGCGTGCTACTTTATCTGCCGGAGATTCTACTGCACGTCAGCCGCGGCGTCCGCTGGGACAGCGATCACGTCGTCACCTTCACCGACGACCTCCAGGCCATCGCCCGCGAAATCATCGCCACCGGCCACGCCGACCGCGTCCACCTCGGCCTCGATTATTTCGACGCTAGCATCAACCGCATTGCCGCGTGGGTCATCGGCACGCGCAACCTGCTCCGTGCCCTCCTCCTCGCGCTACTCGAACCGCCCGCCATCCACGCCGCCGAACTTGCAGGCGACAACACAGCCCGTCTTGCCCTTCAGGAAGAGAGCAAGACGCTCCCCTTTGGCGCCGTGTGGGACTACTACTGCGAAAGCAAAGACGTGCCCGTTGGCGAAGCGTGGCTGGCGGAGGTGAAGGGGTATGAAAGAAATGTGCTGAGTAAACGCGGCTAAATGCAGACTCGCTATGGCATTCTTAGACAAACTGAAGAAGCTCGTTCAACAAGCGCCCGCTCCGGCTGTCGTTCCGACGGGCGAAGAACTCAATGCACTTCTGAATAAAGCAATCCAAATGGCGACGAGACTCATCGAAGCGCACGGGAGCCACGTTCCATTCTGCATGGCCATCAGCACTGAGGGAGAGCGAGTCAATGTAGCAGTTGATGACAGCAATCTTTCGCACGCCGACGTGCTGCTTGAATCGCTTCGGAAACATATTGCTGACGCAGTCCGCAATAAAAAATATCGTGCGCTGGTTTTAGCGAGAAACGTCACCTATCGCTCGGGAGCGAACGCGAAAGAAGTGGAAGCTATCCAGCTGACACTCGACCACCTGAAAGACTGTCCCTCGACATGCTATTTGCCTTACAGGCTTGTTGATGGGCGTGTTGTTCTAGATGAATTGTTCGCGACTGAGCCAGTCGAGCAATTCTTCCTTTCCAAGGCGAGCTTTGTGGCTGGGCAAGATGGCGTAGTGAGTTCGTCGTCCGATTCTCTGCCGCCCGATTCGACCAAGTCCGAATGAGCTCGCCGCTCCTCCAACTCACCTCTGTCACAAAATTCTTCGGGGCGGTGCGCGCGCTCAAGGGGGTGTCGTTTGACCTGCGAGCGGGGGAGGTGCATGCGTTGCTCGGTGAGAACGGCGCGGGCAAATCCACGCTCATCAAGGTCATCACCGGCGCGCACCAGCCGGACGGTGGGAGCATTGACATCAACGGCGAGCGAGTCGCGCACCTCACGCCCGTGAGCGCACACAAGCTCGGCATCGCGTGTATTTACCAGCAGCCCGCGCTGTTTCCAGATCTCACGGTCGCGGAAAACATCGGTCTGCGGTTGGAAAAGACACGGTCGTTCGCTCGGGTTGATTGGCCGGGTCGCCGCACGCGCGCTGCGGAACTCCTCCAGCGCATCGGCGCAGAGATTTTGCCCGATGCCGAGGTGTGCTCGCTTTCAATGCCTGAGCAGCAGCTTGTCGAAATCGCCTGCGCGCTCGGGGCTGGCGCACGCATCGTGATCATGGACGAGCCGACCGCCTCGCTCACGCAGAAGGAGCAGCACCTGCTTTTCGCCATCGTGCGTGAACTGCGCGCGAGCGGCGTCGGCGTCATTTATATCTCACATCGCCTTGAGGAAATTTTCGCACTCGCTGACCGTGTGACGGTGTTGCGCGATGGCGAAAGCGTCGGCACGCACAAGGTAGCACAGGCATCCCTGCCTGTGCTCAACGACGCCACAGGCAGAGATGCCTGTGCTGCCACGGACGGCACACTTACCGAGGCTGAGTTGATCCAGCTCATGGTCGGCCGCGAAATCAGCCACATCTACCCACCAGCCGAGAGTGCGCCGGGCGAGGTCGTGCTTTCGTTGAAAAATCTCGGCTGCACTGCTGGCGGCGTCCGCTCGGTGACGCTCAATGTTCGCGCTGGCGAAGTCGTCGGCCTCGCTGGACTCGTCGGTGCCGGGCGAACGGAGCTGGCGCGTGTTTTGTTCGGCATCACGCCCGCCGATTCAGGCGAAATCCTGCTCGGCGGAAAGCGCGTCCGCATTTCCTCGCCGCGCGAAGCCATCGCACACGGGATCGCCTACGTGCCCGAGGATCGCAGGCGGCACGGCGTCATTTTGGAAATGCCCGTCGCGCACAATATCACGATGGCCGTTCACCCCGCGCTTTTTCCCGGCGGCTGGCTGCGCTTCGGTGCGGAGACGGAGCTGGCGCAAAAGTTCATCCGCGATCTCGGCATCAAAACCTACGGCTCCGACGCCCCCGGCTCCTCGCTCAGCGGTGGCAACCAGCAAAAGGTCAGCGTCGCGCGCTGGCTCGCCACGAAGCCCAAGCTCCTCATCCTCGACGAGCCCACACAGGGCGTGGATGTCGGCGCAAAATCCGAAATTCACCGCATCATCCGTGCGCTCGCAAAAGACGGCCTCGCCGTGCTGATGATCTCCAGCGACCTCCCCGAAATTCTCGGCATGAGCGACCGAATCGCCGTCATGCGAAGCGGCACACTCAACGCGATGCTCCCCGAAAAAAGCGAAGCCCACGAAGTTATGGCGGCTGCGTTGGGAAAGGAGGCGGCGTAGTGAAAAAATATTTCCGCGAACTCTCCGTTGCTGCCGCGCTTGCGTTGTTGCTGCTCGTGCTCGCGCTCGTTGCACCGTCGTTCTTTTCGCCGCAGCCGTTGCTTTCGAGGCTCACTGCGCAGACTCCTTCGCTGGTTGTTGCGGTGGGCATGGCGCTCGTCATCATTTGCCGGCAGATTGATATTTCCGTGGGCTCACAGTTTGGCGTGTGTGCGGTCGTCGCGGGGCTGCTTGCAGCGGCGGGGTTGCCGTTGCCCGTAGTTTTGCTTGCGAGTATCGGTTCGGGCATGGCGATGGGTGCGCTGAATGGCTGGCTCGTCGCAGGGCTGGGACTGCCGAGCATCGTCGTCACGCTGGCTACGATGGTGACTTGGCAGGAGGCGCTGCGACTTTTTCAGCAGGGAAAATTCGTGAATCTGCCGCCGGGCACGCAGTGGTTCGGGCTCAGCCAACTCGGCGGACAGACGGCACTCATCTGCGCGGCGCTCGTGCTGGTCGCGCTCGCAGCGTGGGCGATGAAAAATCTCGCGGCTGGACGTTTCATTTACGCCGTCGGCACGGACGCCGAGGCTGCGCGGCTCGCTGGCATCAATCCCCTCCGCACGACACTCGGAGCTTTCACACTGCTCGGCGCGCTCACCGGTCTTGCGGCGGTGATGAACGTGGTGCAGTCGCCGCAAGTGCAGCCGACGTGCGGAGCCGGGCTGGAGTTGAAAGTGATCGCTGCTTGCGTGGTCGGCGGCGTCGCGGTGAATGGCGGACGCGGCAATCTGTGGGGCGTCTTTGCGGGCCTGCTGCTGCTCGCCATGATCAACCCTGCGCTGACCTCCCTCCACGTCGAAGCACATTGGGAAAAAGCCATTCAGGGTCTCGTCATCCTCCTCGCGGTGGTCGCGGATGGATTGCGCACACGGAGGAGCCGCAGATGAAAAAATTCTTCAAAAGAATGTTCGCACGGCCCGAAGCGATTCTGTTTTTCGTCCTCATCGCGGAGATCGTTTTCTTCAGCGCAGCAGGGCGCAATTTCAACACGTCGGACAACGTCTCGAACATCGTGCGGCACTCGGCGGAAATCGGGATGCTCGCGCTCGTGATGATGCCAATCATTCTCACCGGCGGTATTGATTTGTCGGTCGGCTCGCTGCTCGGTTTGTGCGCGGTGCTATTCGGTGTTTTTACGCACGAGTGGAAAATGGCCACGCCTCTCGCGGCAGCGCTCACGCTCGGGGTCGGTGCGATGGCGGGTGGTGTGAATGCTGCGCTCATCACTGTGCTCCGGCTGCCGCCGCTCATCGTCACGCTCGGCACGTTTTCACTTTTCCGCGGACTCGCCGAGGCGATCACCAAGGGCACGATGACCTACAAGGACTTCAGCCCCGAATTCATCGCGCTGGGACGCGAACGCTGGATGGGATTGCCGTTGCAAGGCTGGCTGTTCATCATCGTTGCAATCGGCATTGCCGTGCTTGTGCATCGCACCACGTTCGGGCGGGCGTTTCGTGCGATTGGTTTTTCGCCGGAAGGCTCGCGCTACGCAGGGCTTCCGGTGCAGCGGCGAATCGCATTCACCTACGTGCTTGCAGGAACCGTGGCAGCACTGGCAGCGATTGTTTTCACTGCGCGACTGCGGCAGGCGCGTGCGGATGCGGGCACGGGTTACGAATTGCAGGCCATTACCGCCGTGGTGCTCGGAGGCACGAGCATCTTCGGCGGCGTTGGCACAGTTGGCGGCACGCTCCTCGGCATCGCGAGCGTGGCAGTGCTCACGACCGGGCTGAAATTGATACCCGCTATCGCGCTCGCAGGCATCGGCAGCGAACTTGGAAGCCTGCTCACGGGCGCGCTGCTCATTCTCGCGCTGGCTGGCGGCACGCTGGCAAAATCGCTGGCCGTCCGCCGTTCGCGCAGGCAAAGTTCCGCCGCTCCCAAACCAACTATCACCACATGAAACGTTTCACTTTTCTCACCTCACTCCTCGCATTCGCACTCGTGACCGGGTGCGACAAAAAAGCGGACAGCAGCTCCGCCGGAAATTCCAGCGACGGCAAGAAACTCACCATCGCGCTGCTTCCAAAGAGCAAGGGTAACCAATACTTTGCCACAGTGGAAAAAGGCGCGCGTGCAGCGGCGGCGGAACTCGGTGTGGAGCTGATTTACGACGGCCCGACGAACACCGACCCGGCCAAGCAAAACGAGATCGTCGAAGGTTGGGTGAACTACGGTGTGAACGTGATCGCCGCAGCCTGCGAAAACCGGGAAGGCATATCGGGCGCTCTCAAGGCGGCGCAGGAAAAGGGGATCAAAATCGTCACCTACGACAGCGACACGACGCCCGACGCACGCAGCTTTTTCGTGAACCAGGCGACCGCGCAGGGAATCGGTGAGACGCTCATGGACACCGCCGCTAAGCTCTGCGGCGAGGAGGGAGAATTTGCCATCATCACCGCGACGCTCACCGCTGCGAACATGACCGAATGGCGCAAGAACATCGAAGCGCGCCTTGCGGCAAAATATCCGAAGATGAAACTCGTAACCACGAAGCCGTGCGACGACCAGAAGGACAAAGCGCAGGCCGAGGCGACCAACATCCTCAACGCCTACCCGAACGTGAAATGCATCATGGCGATCTGCTCGCCCGCAGTCCCCGGAGCGGCGGAAGCGGTGAAGCAGGCGGGCAAAGCGGGTGTCGTGAAAGTGCTCGGCCTCGGTCTGCCGAGCGAGAACCGGCAATATGTGAAGGACGGCGTCACGCAGGCGGTGATTTTGTGGAAGGTCGAAGACCTCGGCTACCTCACTATTCAGGCCGCCGCCGCCGCCGCGAAGGGCACGCTCAAGGCAGGCGACAAAACTTTCACCTCAGGAAAACTCGGCGCGATGGAAATCCAGGACACGGACATCATCCTCGGAAAGCCCTTCGTTTTCACGAAAGAGAATATCGATCAGTTCCAATTCTGAATCGAAATTAGCGTCTGCGGGGGAAAGTGGATCGTGTCGGACTCGAACCGACAACCTAATGATTAAGAGTCATTTGCTCTACCATTGAGCTAACGATCCATTGTTCAGCGGGGCGGGACACTATTCGCGGCACCTAAACGCTCAAGAACTTTTTGGGTCTGGCAGAAAATTCAGCAGCGCGTCAGTTGCCGAACATCTGCGTCCAGTGGACATTGTGCCGCCCGATGCCGACTCGCACGTGATTGCCCAGCATGTTCACGTGGTGGCCGGGACTTAGAAACCAGCCGTGATTCGCTGCGGCGGGGGTATTCATTCCCATCGCGATGTTCTCCGCGCTGGCGGTGGTTCCCGCGAGCTTCGCGCGATCCCACGGCGTCTTCTTGCCGGGCACAGGGGATTCGTGGGCGAAGAAATTTTTTGCCGCCATCTCCTTGGAATGATCGCGCGCGGCATTGCAGAGCTTCGGATCCATCAAGCACGGCGGGAGACCGAGTAGCATCCGCATTTCGTTCAAATCACGCACTCCCTCTGCCTCGTCGGCGGGCACTTCCTTCTTCGCAGCCATGGCGGAATTTGCTTCGAGCACTCGTTCGGCTGCGGGATTTGTGCGGAATCCACGACCCAGCGCCGCAGCTTCCTCCTGCGCGAGATTCTCCTCGGTAAATTCGGCGTCGTTTTTCAACTTGGTCTTCGCCTTCAGCGTGGCGCGCATCCGCGTGAGCGCCCGCACTACATCGCCCTGAGGGCCGAGTGCGGGCTGGAGCGCGATGAAATCGGCCTTCGTGATGGCGTGTAGCGCCCGCAACCGCTCCAGCGACTTTTGTCCTTCGCCTTGGAGTTGCTCCTTCGTCGGCAGCGCTTTTCCTGATCGCAGTCTCGCCATCGTGGCTCGCAGCGTGGTCACCTCCCTGCTAAAAGCGGGGTCGGACATTTTCTTTCGAGCAAAATCCGTCGAAGCGCGCTGTAAACCCGCGCGGTAGTTTTTCAGCGCGACCTGCCAGTCAAATTCCAGAATCGGCACCAGCGCCAGCATCGCCTGCGGATCCAATTGAATCAGCGCATCCGCCGCCTGCTCACGCGCTGTCAAATCCGTGCTCTCGCGGTAGATTTTGAAAAGCCGCGCCGCTTCCGGCTGATTAGCGCGCGCGACGCGAAAAAGATCCTGTGCATCCAGAATCGGAGTCAGTGCCAGCACGCAAATAGCGAGGAGAACTTTCATCACGCGCAAATACGAATCTCCGCTCCCAAACGGCAAGCATCTTCCGACGAAACTTCGTCTGGCGATGGCTTGATAAACCCAACCGTGACACGAAAATCTCGCGCTGAAGACCAAGTCCCCGTTTCTTTGCCTTGCCGCGTCCGCACATTTCTAAAAAGGTGCGCGTCCATTTTCAAAACAACATGACCGAGCCTGCCATAACAAAGGAAGTAATCGCCAAACACGGACTCACCGAGGAGGAATACGCGCGTATCGAAAGCATCCTCGGGCGCGCGCCGAATTTCACAGAGCTTGGCGTGTTCTCGGTGATGTGGAGCGAGCACTGCTCGTATAAGAATACGAAGAAGGAGCTGCGGAAATTCCCGACGACGGGGCCGCTCGTGCTCGTTAAGGCGGGCGAGGAAAATGCGGGCGTCATCGACATCGGCGACGGGTGGGCGGTGGCGTTCAAGATGGAGTCGCACAATCACCCGAGCGCCATCGAACCGTTCCAGGGCGCGGCGACGGGCGTGGGCGGAATCATTCGCGACATTTTCACTATGGGTGCGCGGCCGGTGTTCTCGCTGGACTCGCTGCGCTTCGGGCCGATCCACGGCGACACGGAGCAGCACAAGTGGAACCGCTCGCGCTTCGCGGGTGTGGTGAGCGGCATCGCGCACTACGGGAATTGCATCGGCGTGCCGACCATCGGCGGCGAGGTGTTTTTCGACGAGAGCTACAACGGCAATCCGCTCGTGAATGTGTTCTGCCTCGGCATCCTGCGGCACGAGCAGATCGCGCGCGGCGCGGCGAAGGGCGTGGGCAATCCGGTTTTCTACGTCGGCGCGGAGACTGGGCGCGACGGGCTCGCGGGCGCGGCGTTCGCATCGCGCGATCTCACGGAGGAGAGCAAGCAGGACCGGCCCGCGGTGCAGGTGGGCGATCCGTTCCGTGAGAAGCTGCTGCTCGAGGCGTGCCTCGAATTGCTCGCGACGGACGCGGTGGCGGGAATCCAGGACATGGGCGCGGCGGGACTCACGTGCTCGACGTGCGAGACGGCGAGCCGCGGCGGCACGGGCGTGGAGATTGATCTCGCGAAAGTGCCGCAGCGCGAGACGGGCATGACGCCTTACGAGACGCTGCTGAGCGAATCGCAGGAACGCATGCTCATCATCGTGAAGAAGGGCCACGAGCAGACCGTCGTGGACATCTTTGAAAAGTGGGATCTGCCCTACGCGGAGGTCGGCGTGGTGAAGGACGACGGCATGATGCGCGTGCTCGATCACGGCAAACTCGCCGTGGAAATCCCCGCCGCGAAGCTCGCCGACGACGCGCCGCTTTACTCGCGCGAGTGGAAGGCGCGCCCGGAGCCCGCGCCGCTCGATTTTGCGAAGCTCGCCGCCGTGGACGAAAAGGCCGCGCTGTTGAAGCTGCTCGCGCATCCGACCATCGCGAGCAAGCAGTGGGTGTGGCGTCAATACGACCACATGGTGCGCCTCGGCTGCGCGGTGCTGCCGGGCAGCGACGCCGCGGTGTTCATCGTGCGCGAGGCGGACAAGATCCTCGCTGCGACGAGCGACTGCAATTCGCTCTACGTCCTCCAGGACCCGCGCGAAGGCGCACGCATCGCCATCGCCGAGGCCGCGCGGAATCTCACGTGCAGCGGCGCGCGCCTGCTCGCGGTGACGGACAACCTCAACTTTGCAAACCCGCACAATCCCGAGTTGTTCTGGCAGCTCCGCGAGAGCGTCGAGGGACTCGCCGAGGGCTGCCGCGAATTCGGCACGCCGGTCACGGGCGGCAACGTGTCGCTCTACAACCAGAGCCCCGCCGGCCCGATCGATCCCACACCGACCGTCGGCATGGTCGGCATCATTGACGACGCGAAGCACATCACTACGCAGGCATTCAAGTCCGCGGGTGACGTCATCATCCTCGCCGGCCCGGTGCTTGATCCCGCCGCGGGCGACCTCTCCCTCGGCGCGTCGCACTACATGAAAGTCGTGCATGGCCAGAAAATCGGACGCACGCCGCGTCTGTCGTTCGATCTGGAAAAGCGCGTGCAGTCTGCCGTGCTCGGCCTCATCCGCGACGGCCTCGTGAAGAGCGCGCACGATTGCAGCGAAGGCGGCCTCGCCGTCGCGCTCGCGGAAAGCTGCATCGGCGCAAAACTCGGCGCGACCATCGAGCTGCCGAGCGGCCCTGCGCTCGACAAATATCCCGTCCACGCCGCCCGCGCGGCGCTGCTCTTCGGCGAAAGCCAGAGCCGCATCATCCTCGGCATCGCCCCCGAAAACGCCGACCGCGTCCTCACCGCCCTCGCAAACGCCAAGATCCCCCACAGCCGCCTCGGCACCGTCGGCGGCGACAAGCTGAGCATCACCGCCCACGGCACGACGCTCGCAGCGACCCTCGCGGAAGTCAGCGATCCATTCGAGCACAGCATCGAGCGGGCGATGGAAAACTGAGCCAAACAGATAACTGCATTGCGATCACTTAAAACACATCGCTGTTCATGGTGCACCAAAGTTCCGAACATTGCCGAATAACCATAGACGCACGCTAGTCGCACGCTACCATCGCGGCATGAAAATCATGAAACGCCTAGTGATTTCTGTATGTCTGATTCTCCCCAGTCTGCTACGCGCTGAACTGACTTACCGCACGATTACGGACTTCGATACGCCTTCGGCGACGGCGATGGGGGGCGTGCATTATGGGTTGGACGCTGCGCTGGTGGGCGATGGGCGGGGGAACTTCTACGGCGTGGCGTCGCGCTATGGTGCGAATGGAAAGGGCTTCGTCTTCCGCGTCACTACGGACGGACAAAAAACGACACTCCATGATTTCACCGGGACAGATGGCGAGCAACCGCTCACTGCGCTATGTTTTGGAAAGGACGGGGCTTTCTACGGCACCACCTCCACAGGTGGTGCGAACGGGCAGGGCAATATTTTTAGCATCACGGACGATGGGACATTTACGGTGCTGCACAGCTTCTCCGGCAATGAGGGCACGACGGCGCGCGGGCGATTGCTGTTGGCGCGCGATGGGCACTTTTACGGCACGACTGCGGAGGGCGGCGAGAGCGGGCAGGGCACACTGTATCGCTATACGAAAGCGGGCGTCTTCACGGTGCTGCATCACTTTAATAGCACGACGGGACACAAGCCCTATGCAGGAGTGACGCTGGGGCCAGATGGAGCACTCTACGGCACGACGCTGCTCGGCGGCACCTATGGCTACGGCACCGTCTATCGCATCACCACGACGGGCGACTACCGGGTGCTGCATCACTTCGGTCTGCCCGGCCTCGCGCCTGCTTCAGAGATCGGGAAATACGAAGGGGCCATACCCCGCGGCGAATTACTTTACGTCGGCAAGGGCGTCTTTTACGGCACCTGCTCCAGTCTCGTCTTTTATGCCGCCGGTTTCGGCAGCACCGCTTTCCTCGGAAAAGCCCTGCTCTTCATGCCAGGTAACATCAACACCGGAGGCCCCGGCAAGGGCACGATCTACCGCATCGGCACCACCGGAGCCTATTCCTCGCTGTCCGACTTTACCTCCATGAATGCCGGGCCGCTCGGCGGCATCGCGCGCGGGGCGGACGGCGCTTTCTACGGCACCACTCTCGGCGGCGGCACATCGGCTATTGGCACGATCTTCCGCTATGTCCCCGGCGCGAAGCCCACGACCCTCACCACTTTCACCAGCACGAACGGAGCCTACCCACAGTGCCCACTTTTCCGCGACGACGCTGGCAATCTCTGGGGCCTCGTGAATAGCACGGAGCCCGTCGGAAACCCTGATCCCATCAAGATCGGAAGCGTCTTTGTGCTCTCCGCCGGGCGCGCTGGCGCAAAGGGTAACTACCTCGCCCGAGTGAGCGATGTGGGCGAAACCCACGCTGGCAGCGGCCTCGTGCAACTCACGCTCGGCGCGACGGGTAGCTTCACCGGGCGCGTTACTTTTGCAGGCACCGTGTATGGCTTCGCGGGGAAATTCGACGCCCTCGGCGACTGCTCGCGCACGATGGGGCGCGGTATCTTCCTGCCACCCCTCGTGCTTACGCTGCACTTAAATGTAGATGACCCCGTCGTGGGCCACATCACTGGCACACTCACCACCGGCGCGCTCGTGCTCGCCGTGGATTTAACACGCTCGCCCGGCTTCCCCCTCGCCGCGCCGGATGAAGCAGGTCGCTACACCGCCAGCCTCGCACCGCCCACCGCTGCGGGCGTCCCCGCTGGCACGGGGCACAGCATTTTTTCTATCGCTAAAAATGGCATCATTACCATCGCTGGCGTCCTCCCGGACTTCACGCCATTCAGCGCCAGCAGCCGTTTGCAGAGCGATGCCACCTTCCCCATCTACTCCTCGCTCTACGCCAAAAAAGCACGCGGCAGCCTGCGCGGAACCGCCACACTTGCCGACCTCACCGCGACCGACGCCACCGCCACACTGCGCTGGCACAAACCCCCTCAAACCACCGGCATCGCCGCCGCTGGCTTCACCACGACGCTCCCGCTCGCCGCATCGCGCTACCTCACGCCGCCGCCTTTCACGCGCCTCCTCGCGGTCGGAGACACACTGCCAAACACAAACCTCATCATTACGCAGGACAGCATGCTAGGCCCGCTCGACTCCACGCATCCATTCTCCCTCCTGCTCAACAACACCGCGCAATTCCCGTCCACCGACACCACAAAGCCCGTGCTCATTTTCAAAAAGACCACAGGCGCGTTTAGCGGCAGTTTCCTCTAGTCCGGCAAACGCCGCGCTCTCAGCGGTGTCGTCCTGCAAAAAACCTTGACCGGTGCCGGCCTCTACGGCGACGGCACCGCCACCCAGCCCCTCGCTCTCGAAATAGTTCCGTGAGTCATTATATCCGTCATTTTACGAAGCAAGTGAGCGGCGCGTAATTTGCCGCGATCAAGCGATGACCTAAGCTAGCAGCGAAACAAGCGAGAGAGGCAGGATTTGGTAATCCGGTTCCTGCGATCCTGATGCGTCCGCTGCTTCGTTTGATTCGGGTGCTGGCTCGGTCTCTTCGCCTTCGGCGGTGATTTCCTCTTTTTCGTCCGGCTGCTGCTGCGCTTGTTGCTGGGCTTCTTTTTTGGTGGGCGGGAGTTCGAGTGCGCCGTTTTGGAATTCCACGACGTAGCCGATTTGGATGAGGTAGTGCAGGTCGGCGGCGAGGGCTTCCTTCTTCGCGGTGGCCTCGGGACTTTCCGGAGCGATGCCGAGGAGCAGGCGCGTGGCGAGTGCGGGGCGCTTGATGCCGGGGTTTTCGCCGACGGTGGTGAGGATGGCGCTGATGCCGTCGCTAAATGCCTGATCCGCCGGATGCCGCAGCGGGCGGATGCCGGATGCGAAGAGCATTTTGCGCTTCCATTTAAAGAGATGCAGCCCGGCTTCGTTGAAGTAGGGGCGCAGTGCGTTCACGATGCTGAGCGGGAGACGGCGCTCCTGCTCGACGGCGTCGCCGACGATATACGAGATGCCCCGGTCGAGGAGTTGTGCGGCGGCGGAAACTTCGAGGACGCGTCCGCTTTTCACCATCGCCGCGAGATGCGTGGTGCGGAAGTGCTGCTCGGCTTCGGCTTCGGATTTGAAAACGAGCGGTTCCTGACCTTCGGGGACTATCGTTTTGTAAACTGTGACGCTGCTCGCCTGCTGCTTCCACTGCTCGACGGCGGCGGGGTCGCTCACCATTTCGATGTTGCGCAGGAATCCCTCCCACTCCATGCGCCGTGCGTAGCGCGCTTCGTAGAGTTTGCGCAGCGCGGTCTGGTAGCTGTGGTGGCTCGAAGGCCCGAGCAGCACGCCGCTGAAACGGTCGCGCGCGACGCTCGTGAAATTACCCTTCGGCGGTTCGCCCTGCGTGGTTTCGGCCACGTAAAAAATGTCGCGATGTGCGCGGAAAGCACCGCCCTCGACGGCGGCGCGATCAAAAC
The DNA here is from genome assembly GCA_040376335.1 of Verrucomicrobiia bacterium. Classification (GTDB taxonomy): domain Bacteria; phylum Verrucomicrobiota; class Verrucomicrobiia; order Chthoniobacterales; family Chthoniobacteraceae; genus SXWH01. Next base: position 14,369 of record JBEIQV010000004.1, read on the forward strand.
CAACAGGCCCGTCTCCGACTTGGAATATGACGCCGTTTTCGTCCAGCGCGTGCAGGCGCAGGCGGAAACGATCCGCGCGCTCCATGAACATCTTCGCCACATTGAAAACGCCACACGCACGCGCGCTCGCCTTGATCTGTTTCGCGATTCCTGAAGCCGCTGCGGGCTCGGGCAAAATCTCAACACGCACGAGCGGCCTAAACGGCTCGCGTGCTGGCATCGGTGGACGCGGCCCACGATCATCGCGACGGTCTCCGCGCGGCCCGCCCTTCGGTCCGCCGGGGCCGCCACGCTTTTCAAACTTGCCGCCACCTGGACGCGCTCCGCCCGGCCTTGGCCCACCCGGGCCTCCCGGCCTCGGTCCGCCCGCAGGACGCGGCCCGCGACGCTCGCCGCTGAAACCTCCGCCACCACGCCGATCATCGCGACGCGCACGGTCAGGGCTTTCGCCTTCAAAGTCCGCATAACGGTTTGGAGACGGTTCTTCTTTCAGCCACGAAGGCAAAAATTTCAGGTCAAGTTCGACAGGCAGATCACTCATGTCCGTCGAGATGTATGCACGCGCGCGGAAAATGGCAACCGCCTTAAGGCAAAACGTTCGTTACAAAGAATCGCGCCTGATTTCCTCACAAAAATTTTCTCACTACGATGTTGCCAACTTCCGGCGAGGCGTCTTAAAGCACGCCCCCGATTCACCAAAACCTATTTAAAATTTATGTCCGAAAAATCCATCGCAGAAAAAGTCAAAGACATCATCGTCGAGCAGCTCGGCGTGAATCCTGAGCAAGTCACCGAAAAAGCCTCCTTCATCGAGGATCTCGGCGCAGACTCACTCGACACCGTCGAACTCGTCATGGCGTTCGAGGAAGAATTCAGCGTCGAAGTTCCAGACGAAGACGCGGAGAAACTCCAGACCGTCGGCGACGTCGTCAGCTACATCGAAAGCAAGCAGAAGTAAGCTGATAGAACCATTTCCTAACCAACGAGCCCGGTCAGCAATGGCCGGGCTTTTTGCTGCCCGCTTCACATTCCCGAAAGAAATCCCTTGGCCCCCGCCCCTCGCGTCCCTACTTTCCGCGCCCCAATTATGACCGACGACATTAAGAAGGCAGTCGCAGCAGGCAAACTCACATCCAAGGCCGGCGAGGCTTTGGCGAAACTGGAACCCGGCACCATCGTGCAACACAAGAGCTGGGGCTACGGCGCCATCGCTTCGCACGACTTTCTGCTCAGCCAGACCATCATAGATTTCAAATCGAAAAAGGGTCACCCGATGCAGCTCCAATATGCTGCGGAGTCGCTCGTGGTTCTTGATGCGGATCATATCGGCGCAAAGAAATTCAGCGACATGGACGGCGTGAAAAAACTCGCACAGTCCGACCCGGCGGCAGTCGTTCGTATCGTCCTCGCCAGCCTCGGCGGACGCGCCTCGCAGGAGCAAATCACCCAGCAACTCGTGCCGGATGTTTTCGCAGAACCCGCATTCAAGAAGTGGTGGGAAAATGCGAAGAAGACGCTCAAGGCCGACCCGCTCGTCGGCGTTCCGCAGAAAAAGAACGAACACTTCGTCCTCCGCGCCGAGGCGCTATCGCAGACGGATGAACTGCTCACCGCCTTCCAAAGTGCGCGCACGCTGAAGGACCAAATCCTCGCGCTCGACAATCTCACCAAAACGCTCGCCACCTTCCGAGACGGCTCCGCACTCCAGTCGGTCATCGCCGCCATCGAGGATGCAGCACGCAAAGGCGTGAAGCTCCAGACCGCCTCGGCCATCTCGCTGCTCGTCGCACGCGATGAAATTATCGCTAAATTCCCCACGCTCGGCCACGCGACCGACACGCTCAACATCGCAAACATTTTGCGCGACGAGGAAAAGCAACTCACCACGCTGCTCGGCGAACTCTCCGTCTCGAAGCTCAAGAAAGCCATCCTCGCACTGCCCGAAGCATTCAGCGATCACTGGAGCACCAAGGCCATCACCCTCTTCATGCGCGGCAACGCCAAGGTCGCCCCCGAGGCCGCGCGCCTGCTCATTGAAAAAGGCCGCATGGACGAATTTGGCAGCGCCGTGGACAAAGCCTTGCGCGACCACAGCATCAGCTCCGAGGCACTCCAGTGGTTGTGCGACGAGCGCCACGGTCCGCTCACAGAAATCATCCAGCATCCCCGCGTGCTCAGCGCGATCCTTTCCGCGATGGAGCGCGATCAGTTTAAAGAAAAGCGCGACCGCAAGCTGCAGGACCAGCTCGTCAACGACAAGGAACTCATCCTCGATCTCATCGCCGTCGCCGACGACGAGGAATTGCGCGAAGTCATGCGCAAGCTCCTGCTCACACCCGTCTTTGAAGAGCTGAACAAACGCTCGCTGCTCGGACGCGTCGTCCGCACCTACCCCGAACTCGAAGCCATCCTCAGCGGCAAGGAAGAGGAAGCCAGCAAGCGCGATGAACTCATCGTTTCGTGGGAAAGCCTCGAACGCCGCAAGGCCGAGTGTGACGACCTCGTGAACAAAAAGATCCCGCAAAACAGGCAGGACATCCAAATCGCCCGCAGCTACGGCGACCTTCGCGAAAACTTTGAATACAAGAGCGCCAAGGAACAGCAGCGCGTGCTCAACCGCCAGAAAGCCGAACTCGAACGCGATCTCGGTCGTGCTCGCGGCACCGATTTTGCCGACGTTAAAGGCGACGCCATCGCAATCGGCACCGTCGTCACTTTGCGCCGCACGAAAGACGGCAGCGCGGAGGGATACACCATCCTCGGCGCGTGGGACACCGATCCGGAAAAGCACATCATCAGCTACCTATCGCAGATGGCGCAGGCCCTCATCGGCCGCAAAGTCGGCGACCGCGTCATCGTGCCCACCGAGACCGCCGAGCACGAAGTCGAAGTCGTCAGCATTGCGCCCTGGCGCAAATAAAGCGGAAACTTCCCGCTCGTGCTTGCGGCGATTGCGCAGGCTTCGTAGCGTCCGCGCCATGACTAGTTACGACCAGCTCCCCGATGCGAAGGGCCACTTTGGCCGCTACGGCGGGATGTTTGTGCCCGAAACCTTGATGACCAATTTCCTCGAACTCACCGAGGAATACGAACGCGCGAAAAAAGACCCCGCGTTTCAGGCCGAGCTTGCGCACTACCTCAAAGACTACGTGGGCCGCCCCACCCCGCTCTACTTCGCCGAGCGACTCACGCAACATCTCGGCGGCGCAAAAATTTACCTCAAACGCGAAGACCTCCTCCACACCGGCGCACACAAAATCAACAACGCCCTCGGCCAGATTCTCCTCGCGCGGCGGCTCGGAAAAAAGCGCATCATCGCCGAAACCGGAGCCGGCCAGCACGGCGTCGCCACCGCCACCGTCTGCGCGCGATTCGGATTCGAGTGCGTCATTTACATGGGCGAAGTGGACATGGCGCGGCAGGCGCTCAACGTCGCGCGGATGCAATTCCTCGGCGCGAAAGTCGTCCCCGTCACCGCAGGCCAGCGCACTTTAAAGGAAGCCGTGAACGAAGCCATGCGCGACTGGGTCACCAATCCGCAAAGCACGCACTACATCCTCGGCTCCGCACTCGGCGCGCATCCATTCCCGATGATCGTGCGCGATTTCCACCGCGTCATCGGCGACGAAGCGCGGCGGCAGATTTTGGAAAAAGAAAACCGCCTGCCCGATTTGCTCATCGCGTGCGTCGGCGGTGGCTCGAATGCCATCGGACTTTTCTGGCCCTTCCTCGGCGATGACAGCGTGAAAATGCTCGGCGTCGAAGCAGGCGGTCGCGGCATCGTGGACGGCGAACACGCCGCGCGATTCCAGGGCGGCAAACTCGGCGTCCTCCAAGGCACCAAAACGTGGCTGCTTGCCGACAACGACGGCCAGATCCAACTCACCCACAGCGTCAGCGCCGGCCTCGACTACGCCGCCGTCGGCCCCGAGCACGCCTACCTCCGCGAGCAAGGCCGCATCGAATACGACTTCGCCACCGACGACGAAGCGCTCGCTGCATTCAGTCTGCTCTCACGCCTCGAAGGCATCATCCCCGCCCTCGAAAGCGCCCACGGCATCGCCGGAGTCATCAAGCGCGCCCCCAAAATGCGCCCCGACGAACTCATCATCGTCAACCTCAGCGGCCGCGGCGACAAAGACGTCGCGCAAGCTGCGGAATTCATCCTCGGCGGCAAAAAGCCGTAAGCCGAAAGCGATCTCTATGGGCCTTGATCTCGTCGAGCTTGTAATGGCGTTCGAGGAATCGTTCGGCATACCATTTTCCGACGAAGCAGCCGCTACACTTCGGACTCCGGGCGATGTCATTGATTACGTGGTAAAAGAACTCCACGCACGAGGCACCGCACCAACACGCTCACTAGTCGCAGAGATCGTTCGCCTGAGGACGTTGGAACATCTGGGCATCAAGCCAAAGGATTATCGTGAGGATGCGCGATTCGTCGAAGATTTCGGTGCTGATTGATGAGGAGGAAGCCGGCTCTCTTGTAAAACATCTCCGCAAGTAGTTGCTCGATATTCGCGGCGGCTTCGTGGAGGAGTGGCGGCATGACACGCGAAGACTTGCTCGAACTCGCCACCGCTTTCCGCGACGCTGCGGCGGAGGACATCGCGGGGGCGGAGGCTGCGGAGCAATTTCACGCCGCCACGCTTCGCGCCCACGCGCGGTTGAACCAGCTCGAAGCGCAGCTCTTTGCGGACTACGAGGTGCGCGTGGATTGCAAGGCGGGCTGCGGGGCGTGCTGTCATCTCGCGAAGATTGATGCGCGGGCGCACGAGGTGTTCGCGCTGGCGGATTGGATTCGGAAAAACTTTACGCCCGCCGAGTGCGATGCCGTTCTGGAGCGGGCGCAGGCTCACGCGGCGGCGGTCGCGGGGCTGACGCTGGAGCAGCATCTTCGCACGGTGCGCGCGTGTCCGCTGCTGCGCGACATGAAGTGCAGCGCGCACCCAGGGCGTCCGGGCGTATGCCGCATCGGACACTCGCAGGATGTGCGCATCTGCGAACGCGCTTATCAAAACCCTGACGACCTCGCGGCAAAGAGCGGTTCGCACGCGGAGACGAAGCTGGCAATGACGGTTGCGAGCGACGGCAGCACATTCGCATTCATCGAAGCGGGCTTCGACAAAACCGCCTACGACCTCGGCAGCGCCCTCGCCGAAGCACTCGCCAGCCCGGCACCACAGGAACGCTGGCTGCGCGGCGAACCCGCATTTTCCGAAAGTGCAAAAGCAAAACAAGAGACGCCCCGATAGCGCACGGCTGCATTCGTGATTCGACATCCGTCCGTCATTCCGTCATTCGACATCCGACATTTTCCCGTGATCCAAATCCGCTCTCTCACCAAATCCTTCGGCGCTCTCACCGCAGTGGACAACCTCGACCTCGACGTCAAGCAGGGCGAGTTCTTCGCCTTCCTCGGACCGAACGGCGCAGGCAAGACGACGACGATCAAAATGCTCGCCGGTCTGCTCCGCCCGACGAGTGGCACGGCCATCGTCGGCGGCTACGACGTGCAAAAAGAACCCGAGAAAGCCAAGGCACAGCTCGCCTACGTGCCGGATTTTCCTTTCACCTACGACAAGCTGACGTGCATCGAGTTCATGCACTTTGTCGGCGATATTTTCGGCATCGCATCCGCCGACATCGAGCAGCGAACCGAGGCGCTTTTCGATCGTTTTCACCTCCACGATTACCGCCACGAACTCACCGAAAACCTCAGTCACGGCACCCGCCAGCGTCTCGTCATCAGCAGCGCACTGCTCCACGAGCCAAGCGTGCTCGTCATTGATGAACCGATGGTCGGCCTCGACCCGATGCACGCGCGCATCGTGAAAGACGAATTCAAAGCACGCGCACGCGCAGGCATGACGGTCTTTCTCAGCACTCACCAACTCAGCGTCGCCGAAGAACTCGCCGACCGCATCGGCATCATCCATCGCGGCCAGCTCATCGCGCTCGGCACCGTCGAGGAATTGCGCACGCTGAGCGTGTCGAAGGAAGGTTTGGAGAACGTATTTCTCGCGCTCGTGGATGCGGAGGAGCGGGCTCGAGAAGTTCGAAAGTGAGCGGTGCGTTTCAGCGCAGAGCCCGCAGGCGTGCATAGTCTGCAGGTGTGTCCACATCCATAGCACCCTGCTGAAAAGGAACGCAGACAGCACTTTCACGATGTGCGCGGATGATCTGTCGAGCACCGGAGGTTCCATCAAGTGCGAGGAGTTCGGGAAAGAGTTCCCGAGCGAACAGCGCGGGCACACCGAGATTCCCGTCGTATTCGGAGGCGACGATGCAGTGCCCGGCTGCAGCATGCAGGGCGATGATTTCACCAAGCAGCGATTTGGAGACGAGCGGCTGATCCGAGAGCATGAAAATAACGGCGGTAATGTCCGGATGCCTTGCAAGCAGGGTCGCAAGGCCGGTGCGCAGCGAAGTGCCCATGCCTTCGCGCCAGTCGTGATTTTCGACAATGAGCAAAGGCAGTCCGTCGAGCGCGGGGCGGATTTTTTCCGAGAACGCGCCGAGCACCACGGCGACCGGGCCGCTACCGAGTGCAAGGGCGCACTCTGCGGCATGGCGAAGCAGTGGCCTGCCGCGGTAGTCGAGCAACTGTTTTGGCTCACCCATGCGTGCGGATTCCCCGGCGGCGAGAATGACGATACCGATGTTTCCGATGGTGTCTGGCTGTCCTGAACTCACGATGCGACGGCTTCGTCCACGGGCTCGTGTATACTGCCGATGCGCTGCGCGAGCGGGGCACCGTTGCGACGGCCGAGGACGGCGCGCATCTCGGCAATGATCGAGATGGCGATTTCCTCGGGAGTTTCGGCGGCGATGTCGAGGCCGGCGGGGCCGTGCAGGCGCTCGATCATTTCGGCGGTGAAGGTCGCGCCTTCGCTGGCGAGTTCGTCGAGCAGGCGCTGTGTGCGGACATGCGGGCCGAGGACACCGGTGTAGCGAAGCTTGCGCGGGACGAGTGTCCGGAGGATCTCTTTGTCTCGTGTGAAACTGTGGGTCATCACCATCGCGATGGCCTGCGGTGCGAGCGCGATTTGCGCGTGCTGCGCGATGGCATCGGGCTGCACGCAGAGGACGGCATCTGCACTCGGGAAGCGCTCGGCTTTTGCATACGCGGGGCGCGCGTCGATGACTGTGACGTGCCAGCCGATCTGCTTTGCGAGTTGAGCGAGCGGCATCGCGTCGTCGCCCGCGCCAAAGATCAGCAGCGAGGTCGGCGGCGCGATCGTTTCAAAGAGCGCACCGAACCGGCCGCCGACCTCGCAGGGGATTTGGCGGATGGCGGCGCGGCGGCCGTTGGTGTCGTCGAGCGTGCGCAGGAGCTGCGCGCGCAACACGGGGTCTTCGAAGTTTGCGGTGATGTGTCCGTCGGGCCAGCGGATGAGGCGCGCAGCGGGGCGCGCGGACGCGGGGCCGTTTTCGGAGGAGAAAACGGTGGCCATGCGCCCGCTCTGCCTGCGGTCGTGGCACACGGCGAGGAATGTGAGGGGGTCGCATTCGCTGTCGCGCGCGGCGGCGCCGACGGGTTCGATGAGCACTTTCACCACGCCGTTGCAGCCGAGGCCGAGGCCGAAGACGATGTCCTCGGGCGCGGTGCTGTCGTAGGTAACGATGCGCGGCTCGCCGCTGGCGATCACTTTCGCCGCGTGCTCGCGCACGTCGTCCTCGAGGCAGCCGCCGCTGATCATTCCGGCGCTGCGGCCATCGGACGTGACGAGCATCCGCGCACCGGGACGGCGGTATGCGGAACCTTTCACATAGACGACCGTGGCGAGCGCGCCGCGGTGGTCTGCGCATGCGGCCCAGACTGCAAGCATCGCGGAAATGTCGGTGAGCGAGGTCATGGCGACGTCACATTTTACAATCCGCCCATCTTCGCACCGGGGAAGAATGGCAGTGAGTAGGGGCGCTTGCCGACCGGCAATGCAGCCCATGCGTTTGCGACGGCTGGCGCGATCGGCGGCACGCCGGGCTCGCCGGTGCCGGTGGGCGGGAGGGTGCTCGGGATGATGGTGACGCTAATCGCGGGACTCTCGCCGATGCGCATCATGCGGTTCTTGTTGAAGTTCGTCTGCTGCGCGACGCCCTTCACGAAGGTGGTCTGGCTCCACATTGCGGCGTTCAGGCCGTGAATGATGCCGCCCTGCATCTGTGCCTCGACGGAATCAGGATTCACGACGGTGCCGCAATCCACGACACACGCGACGCGATGGACGCGCAGCGAGGTAGCCGTCTCTGAGACTTCGGCGACTTCGCACACCCACGTGCCGAACGCCTGCGAGATCGCGACGCCCCAGGCGTGGCCTGCGGGGAGCGACTTGCGCCATTGGCTCACCTCGTCGGCCTTTTGCAGAACGGCGAGTGCGCGTGCGTCGGTGATGATTTTGTAGCGGTAGGCGAAACCATCGAGACCGGCGGCCTTCGCGAGTATGTCGATCATGCTCTCGGAGACGAAGGTGTTGAGCGAGCAGCCGACCGAGCGCCAGTAGCCGACGGGGATTCCTGCCGGGACCGGGAACCACTGCGTCACTTTCGCGCCGAGGTTGTAAGGCAGCTTGATCGCGCCCTCGATGGCCTGCGAATCCACCGCGCCCGCGGCGAGCGGCCGGCGCTGCGCGGTGATGGACGGCGTGGCGACCTTGTAGTTCCAGCCGACGATGTTGCCTGCCGCGTCGAGCCCGGCGTTCACTGTGGCGAGCGCCATCGGGCGGTAGTTGTCGTGGCCGAAATCCTCCTCGCGCATCCACGTGAGCTTCACGGGTTTTCCGGGTAGCGCCATCGCGACCTGGATCGCCTGGCTCACGTAGTCCTGCTCGATTTTGCGCCCGAGCCCGCCGCCGAGGAATGTCGTGTGAACGATGATCGCCGTCGCGGGCAGGCCGGTGATCGCGGTCGCGGTGGCGACGACGGAATTCGCGGCCTGGTTCGGCGCCCAAACTTCGCACGCGGTCGGTGTGCTGCCGGAGAAGGTGACCTTCGCCGTGCAGTTGAGCACTTCCATCGTGGCGTGCGCGACGTAGGGCAGCGTGAAAACACCGCTGACTTTCTGCGCGGCACCGGCGATGGCGGCGTTCACCTGCGCATCAATGTCCGCCGGGGCTGCCGCCGGTTCCGCGATGAGCGGCGTGCCTGTGGCAAGGAGTCTCTGCGCCAGCGCGGTGATGCCCGCGCTGTCGATCGTGGTCGTCGATGCCGGGAGCGTCCAGCTCACCTTCAGCGAGCTGGCGAGCTTCTTGGCGGCCCACGTGTTGGTCGCGACGACGGCGACGGCGTTGATCGAATCCTTCACCACGGCGCCGCGGTTGTCGTAGGCCTTCACCGGCACGACTGCGATGGCGCCGGAAGGCTTCGCGGGCATCTTCGTCAGCACGCCGCCGAATGTCGGGCAGTGCTTGATGACGCCGAAGACCATGTCGGGGAACCACACGTCGATGCCGTATATCGCGCTGCCGTTCACTTTCAGCGGAAGGTCGAGGCGTTCCACGGGTTTGCCGATGATGCGGAAATTCGCGGGATTGGTGAGCGGAACGTTCGCGGTGGTCGCAGGTGCGACCGGCGGGTAAAGCGCGAGCAAGAGCGCCTGCGCCGCAGCACCCGCGGCCGTGGCGGCGAGATCCGCGTAGCCCCACGTGAGCTTCGCGCCGTCGGCAGGCCGCGTGTAAGTCACGGCGCCGGCGTTCGCGGCGTAGTTCGCGCGCACGTTATCGCCTGTCGTGATCATCGCCGCTGCGACGAGAAGTTCGCGCGCCGTCGCGCCTGCGGTGCGGAGCGGGAGGTAGCGGCCTTTGATGGCACCGCTGCCGCCTGTGAGATACGAGACCTTGCCCGCGAGCGCCTGCTCCACGGTGACTTGGTCCCATTCGATCATCAGTTCCTCCGCGAGGAGTTGCGCGAGGCCGGACATCGTGCCCTGGCCCATCTCGGAACCGCCGTAGAGCAAGGTGACGGTGCCGTCGGTGCCGATTTTCACGTAAGCATTCACCTGCGTCTCCAGGATCGCGGGAGCCTGCGCCTCGGCGCGTTCGCCGCCGCCGAGGAAAAAGCCGATCGATAGTCCGCCCGCGAGCGAGACGATGAAGTCGCGGCGGTTCACGCCGGAGGTGATTTTCTCCTGCGCGTGGTTTTCGCAGGAATGACCGTGTGCGTGGTCGCGGTCGCCGAGGTGGGGAGGAGTGTTGGCGTTCATGTGCGTCGAGATAGTTTTTACAGGTGGGTTGATGCAGGAGTGAATCAGAGAGTCGCGATGGCTTTCTTCACGCGCTCGTAGGTGCCGCATACGCAGAGGTTCTTCACCTCGGATGCGATCTCGCTGCCATGGTGCCCCGCATTCACCGCGCCGACGGTGGACATGATCATACCGCTCTGGCAGTAGCCGCATTGAGGCACTTGGCATTTCAGCCAGGCCTTCTGCACCGGGTGGCTATTGTCGTCCGAGAGGCCCTCAATCGTAGTGATTTTTTTCCCGATAGCGGACGACACGTCAAAAACGCACGCGTGCTCGCGTTGCCCGTCAATGAGCACTGTGCATGCGCCGCAGATCTCTATGCCGCAACCGTATTTCGTGCCAGTGAGTCCGAGAATGTCCCGAAGCACCCAGAGGAGCGGGGTGCTGCCGTTGGTGACGTTAGCCTGATAGTTCTGACCGTTAATATTGAGGGTTATCATGCTTTTTTAAGTAGCACACTCCGCGCTTCCCGCAAATTTTACATCGTTAAATAAATTTAACAAAACGCACCGCGCGAACACGAGAATGGCCGGGGCAATTGTTCGGCATTTTTTATGGTGAAAAGCCGCCCTCCGACTTTCTTTCTTCATCCCACGCCGTGGCCGCCTATTCTCCGCACCTCATGTTCACGCTGCTCAATACCGATCCTTCCTCCAAAGCCCGCCGTGGCCGACTCGTCACACGGCATGGAGTCATCGAGACGCCCATATTCATGCCCGTGGGCACGCAAGGCTCGGTGAAGGCCGTCTCGCCGATGGAGCTGCGCGAGCTGAAAGCGCAGATCATTTTGGGAAACACCTACCATCTCTTCGTGCGCCCGGGCATGGAGGTGATGAAAAAATTTGGCGGTCTCCATCGCTTCATGAGTTGGGATGGCCCCATCCTCACCGACAGCGGCGGTTTCCAGGTTTTCTCCCTCGCAAAGCTGCGCAAGATCACCCCCGAGGGCGTTCATTTTCAAAACCATCTCGACGGCTCGCCGATGTTCCTCGGCCCGCGCGAGGCGATGGAAATTCAGGCCGCACTCGGTAGCGACATCTGCATGTTGTTCGACGAATGCCCGCCGTATCCGTGCGAGCGCGACTACGCAGCAAAGAGCCTCGCGCTCACGCTGAAATGGGCGCGCATGTGTAAAGAGGTGGAAACGCCGGGGCTGAAATTCGGCATCGTGCAAGGCAGCAGCTACGCTGACTTGCGCCGCGAAAGCGCCGAGGCACTCGTGCAGATTGGGTTTGATGGATACGCCATCGGCGGCGTAAGCGTCGGCGAGCCGGAGCCGGAAATGATGAAAGCCGTCGAGAGCGCCGAGCCGCATCTCCCCGCCGACAAAGCGCGCTACGCCATGGGCCTCGGCACCCCGCCGCAGCTCGTGGAAATGGTCGCGCGCGGCGTGGATATGTTCGACTGCGTGCTGCCCACGCGCATCGCGCGCAACGGCACCGCCTTCACCGAACGCGGCACGCTGAACCTCAAAAACGCCGAGTTCACGATGGACGAAGGTCCCATCGAAGAAGGCTGTCAGTGCTACGCCTGTCGCAATTTCGCACGCGGCTATCTGCGCCATCTCATCAAGGCTAACGAAATCCTCGGCCTGCGCCTCGTCTCGCTGCACAACCTCCATTTCTACCTCCACCTCATGGAGCGCATCCGCACCCACATCGAAGCCGGCACCTTCGCCGATTTCCGCCGCACCTTCGTCGCCAACTACACCCCCTGGCAGTCCGAGCCGGAGTAAGGCGATGAGCTTCACCGCCGCAGCGTTGACGCCTTGCAACGACAATGCTGGCAACCCTGAAGACGCTTGATTTATACCCCATCGCCGACCAATGTCCGCCCATGACCCTTTCGAGCCAGTTGCGGGAATCCCGCTTGAAGCACACGTTGAAGAACTACGACGACGCCGTGAAGCAACTGCGCGTCTTCAAGGCAGTGCTACCCATTACCTCGAAGAAGTCCGACTCTTCCGCAACTATGCGGCTGAACGAGGACTCTGCCACTTACCAAGTGCGCTCCCGGAACTGACCCGTGAGCCTGACGATGAAGGCAGCGAGCATCAGGTGTGGTTCCGGAGGGAGTCCAACACCTATCTCAAAGTCACTTGGCCGGACTTTTTTGGTCTGTTGGTGATTCACCGCCCGGATGAAGATGAGCGTGCATCCCCCATCGCCTATCTCGAACGGTGGCATCTGCACAATGAGCTGTTTGGTGACAACGTGCGGTTTCTTGGTGTCGTGGAGGCTGGCGGAAATATGCGGATGGTGAACGAACAGCCAGCCATCAAGGGCGTGCCCGCCACTCTGGAGCAGATCAACGACTTTTTTACCCGAAACAGTTGGCGACGTTTCTCGGTGGACGGAGAAGTCGCCTACTTCGATCCTGAAAGGCAGGTAGTCATCTCCGATACCCACCGGGGAAATTTAATCCTCATGGAAGACGGCCTGCTGGCCCCTATTGACCTGCGGGTGCAGTCACTCTCGGGAGCCATGCTGGATTACGTTCTGAAAGCCTGCCGCTGACTCACGCACCTTCGTCGCCAACTACACCCCTTGGCAGTCCGAGCCGGAGTAATCCTGACAGCTTTCGAGGAAGCAGAGGAGAACATTGGAAAAAGTCCCGCCTCTCCCGCGCTTGCCTCGCGGGGCGATGTCTCCTTAACTCCACGCCCTATGTCCGCAGAAGCCGCCAAACCACTTTACAACAACAAGAATCCCTTCCAGGCCACGCACCCGGTGAACATCAAGCTCACTGGCGCGGAGTCGGAGAAGGACACCCGTCACCACGAAATTTCGCTCGCAGGCTCGGGGCTCATTTATGAAGCGGGCGATGCGCTCGCTTTGAAGGCGACGAATGATCCCGAACTCGTCGAACTCACCATCCAGGCCCTCGGCTGCACAGGCGACGAAACGGTGAAGGTGAAGGACGTGGAGAAGCCGCTGCGCGAGGCGCTCTTCCGCGACTACGTGCTGCATTTCGTGGAGAAAAAATTCATCGCCAAGCTCGCCGAGCGTGGCGTGGCGAAGATGGTGGAATTGAGCAAGCCCGAGAACGCCGCCGCGCTCACCGCCTACACTAATACGCGCCACGAGACGCGCGATTACGTGGACATCCTGCGCGAGTTTCCCGAGGTGAAACTGACGCCGCAGGAGTTTTGCGACACGCTCCGTGCGCTCGCCATCCGGCTTTATTCCATTTCGTCCTCGCAAAAGGCGCACCCGGAATCCGTTCACCTCACCGTGGCCACCGTCCGCTGGAAGGCGCATGGGCGTGTGCGTCGCGGAGTGGCGTCCACTTTCCTCGCTGAGCGATGGGGCGGCGAGATGACGGCAGGCATTTTTGCGCAGACACAAAAGCATTTCCGCCTGCCTGATGATCCGAACACGCCAGTCATCATGGTCGGCCCCGGCACTGGCGTCGCGCCCTTCCGCTCCTATCTCGAAGAGCGGCAGGCCACCGGCGCGCGCGGCAAAAACTGGCTGTTCTTCGGCGAGCAGCGTGCGTCGCAGGATTTCTTTTACCGCGAGCAATTCGAGCGCTGGCAAAAGGATGGTCTGCTCTCGCGGATGGACCTCGCTTTCTCCCGCGATCAGGCGGAGAAAATCTATGTCCAGACTCGGATGAAAGAAGCTGGTGCGGAGATTTGGAAATGGCTCTCGGACGGCGCGTATTTCTACGTCTGCGGCGACAAGAACAAAATGGCAGCCGACGTTCACAACGAACTCATCGCCATCGCGCAGGCCCACGGCGGCAAGAGCCCCGAAGAGGCAAAGGCCTTCATCGAAGAGGGTCTGATGAAGACCGAGAAGCGTTACCGCCGCGACGTGTATTAAAGCCTGCGGGCGGTGCGGCGAGTTGCCCACTTGCTCGAACGCGAAACCCTGCAACGTTCTTCCATTGTGAAACCACACACTCTGCTTTTCATCGCCATGCTTGCGTCGCTCGTCGGCTGTGGCGACTCGCAAAAAAATGCCGGCCCCGATGCGCAGCAGATCGAGCACGACAAGGAAATCGCACGGCTCGAACAAAAATGGGGCAGACTCGCAGACGAAAAGGAACTGGCTGAAAAAACCGCCAATGCCGAAGCCAAGCGCCTCGCGTTCGAGCGTGCGAAACTGGAGATCGAGAAGGAAACTTTCGAGATGGAAAAGAAGAGGCTCATTGGAAGTCAGCAACCACCTGCTGCGGTAACTCCCGCCATCGTCAGGACGGAAACCGCTCCAGCCACCGAGCCCGCTGCCGACATCGCAAAGGCGGAGGTGGAAAAAGCTAGAGTCGAAAATGAGCGCGCCACCGTGCAGGCCCGCGCCGATGCGGACGACAAAGGCCCGCCGCCTGTCATCCCCAATTTGCCAGCCGGAATACCCAAGTCGGCCCCCGTCGTGGCTCCCGCTCCGAAACCAGTCCAGCCTTTCACCTCGCTTCCGCCCAAAGCAACGCCCACTCCAACGCCGCGTCCGTATGAGCGCGGTTCCGGCAGTGCGCCCGAAAAGGGACTCCGGCCCGTGAAATTGCAGCCGTCCAGCGGCCTGTAATCGCTCTACACCGCTTCCCCCGCCGCGTGGCCGCTCGCCCACGCCCATTGGAAATTGTAGCCGCCCAGCCATCCCGTCACATCCACCACTTCGCCGATGAAAAACAGCCCCGGCACGCGGCGCGCCTCCATCGTTTTCGACGAAAGCTCCCCCGTATCCACGCCCCCGAGGGTCACCTCCGCCTTCGGGTAGCCCTCCGTCCCGCTCGCGCGAAACGGCCACGCGCGCAGCAGCCCCAGCACCTCGTCAAACTCCCGCTGCTTGTAATGCACCAGCGTCTTCGCCAGCGCATGACGCCCACACCACGCCTCCACAAAACGCCTCGGCATCCGCTCCGCCAGCACCGCGTCGAGCGAGCGCCCCATCGCGCGTGCCGATAGCACCGCCGCCGACGCCCCCGGCTCCGCGAGCAGATCAAAAAACACCGTCTCCCCCTCGTGCCAGTAGCTCGAGATTTGCAGCACCGCCGGCCCGCTCACCCCGCGATGCGTGAACAACATCGCCTCCGCAAACTCCGCATCGCCGCACCGCGCCACCACCGGCAGCGACAGCCCGCTCAGCGTATGCAGCGCCGAGTCCTGCTGCGCGAAAGTGAGCGGCACCAGCCCCGGCCTCAGCTCCGTCACCCGCAGACCAAACTGCCGCGCCAGCCTGTGCCCGAAATCCGTCGCCCCCAGCTTCGCAAACGACAGCCCCCCCGTCGCCACCACCAGCGCATCGCACGTCAGCGCACCGCGCGTCGTCGCCAGATGGAACCGCTCCGCCTTTTCCACCCGCTCCACCCGCACCCCGCAGCGCACCGACACGCCCGCCTCCGCGCACTCCGCCAGCAGCATCGCGATAATCTCCCGCGCACTCCCGTCGCAAAACTGCTGCCCCAGCGTCTTCTCGTGATACGCAATCCCGTGCCGCTCCACCATCGCCACAAAATCCCACGGCGAGTAGCGCGCCAGCGCCGATTTGCAAAACTCCGGGCGCTCCGAAAGATAATTCGCCGCCGTCGCCCCGAGATTCGTGAAATTGCAACGCCCCCCGCCGCTGATTTCGATCTTTTTCCCCACCCGTTCCCCGTGCTCCAGCAGCGCCACCCGCCGCCCGCGCTGCCCCGCCGTGATCGCACACATCAGCCCCGCCGCCCCGCCGCCAATCACGATGACATCAAAATGTTCCGCCAAATCCTGCATCCCCCGAACCTGCCTGCATGGAGCGCAGCCCGTCGAGCAGCGAAGTGCCAAGGAGCGGAGACATTCCTGTCGCCGTCTGCATCCGCGCGAAGCGCCAGATGTCTTGGTTGTGGCGATTGGAAAGATTCGCGCTACGCGCAATGAGGACGGCGACAGGAATGACGCCGCTCCTTGCGCAAGCGCCGTTCGTGGAGTTCTGCCAGCTAGTCAGCCAATGGTTATTCTTGCGGCGGGTTCTTGCTGCCGTCGGGGAAGATGATGTAGGTGTTCGGCAGGGCGGCGCGCAGTTCGCGCAGCGCGACGGCGGAGATTTTATCGCAGCCGATGAGGTCGAGAAATTGCAGTCCAGTGAGGCCTTTCAGGGCGTCCACGTTTTGCAGCACACGGCAGGAGCTGAGGTCGAGCCTTTGCAGTCCGGTGAGGCTCTCGATGGCGTCCACGTTTTGCAGCGCGTCGCAGTTGGGGAGTTGGAGCGTTTGCAGTCCGGTGAGGCCATTGAGGGCATCCACGTTTTGTAGCGCGGGGCAGTTGAAGAGTTCGAGATATTGCAGGTCGGTGAGGCCCTTGAGGGCGTCCACGTTTTCGTCCTTACATCCTCTAACATCCAATACCGTGGGACGGAGCTGGTGGAGCATTTCGCGGTAGTGGCCAAGGTCGTTGCCTACTTCCATTTTAAGCACGCGGGGGTGCTCGCCCCATGTCTCCTTTTTCAGCGCATTGTGCCAGTCCTGCCGGATGAGGCTGATGGTGTCATCGCACTTCCAAATAAATCCCGCCTCCTTCGCCTCGCGGACGGCAGCGTTGTAAAGGTGGAGTTCCCACATCTGCCAGCCGATGAGGGTGGCAAACACCCCGACCATCCACCACCAAAGTTTCCCGAGGCGGATGCGGCGCTTGGCTGGAGGCTCGTCTTTCACCCCCGCCTTTTGCCCCGCGCGGTTGCGAATGGCAATGCGGGAGGGTGTGTCGCTGGACACGATGGACAGCATGGACGCGGTGGACTCCGGGAGATGCGGGCGTTTGCCAGTCGCGAAAACATACTGGCTCCCGTCCGTCTGGCAGACACGCCACTCGACACGCACCACTCGCCTCTCCCCCTACGCGCTGAGTGCCAAGCGGGGGCGGGCGTCGGGGCTCCAGGGGTTTGTTTTGAAATGGGCGGTTTCGATTTTCTCCGCGAAGTCCTCGCAGAGATGGCAGGCGGCGGCGACGTCGAGGTGGAGATGGCGCGGGGCGTAGGGCGCGAGGTTTTTGTGCGCGAGGCGGAAGAGGCGGGCGGCGGGGCGGAGTCGCGCGCCGTGCTTGGCGTGGGTGGGGTGCTCGTGGTGTTTGCGGAGGTGGACGAATGCGCCTGCGAGCTGGATGAGTCCTTTGAAAAAAACGTGGTTTTCGCCGGGCGTGCGGAGCCAGAGATGTTCGAGCACGTCGTGGGCTTCGTAGTAGTCGCCGGCGTTGAAGCAGGTGAACCAGCCGGTGTAGCGCGGGTCGGTGCCTTCGCCGCCGGGGCTGTTTTCGAGCGTGGCCACGAAGGCCTCGATGCGGTCGCTTTTTTTCATCGCGGGAAAGG
>JBEIQV010000260.1:0-4761 GCA_040376335.1 Verrucomicrobiia bacterium
AATGAGCCTCACTTCCCAACCCATCGCTACGAGATGCCGCGCTGCGACGAGCGCATCGCCACCATTGTTCCCTTTTCCAAACACAGCGAGGCACACGCCGGGCCGTGGAAAAAACTGCCGCACCGCGAGCGCCATCTGATGGCCGACCAGTTCCATGAGGAACTCCGGCGATACGCCAGCAGCGAACGTTTTTTCCTCAAGGGCTTTCATCGCCGCGCAAGAGAGAATCATGTTGGTAATCCGTTCGGAATTTCAGCGATAGCGCGAGACGATCGCCCTCGCAATGGCTTCGGCTAGCTTCTGCCTGTAGCTGCTGGAGTCAATGCGGCGTGCCTCAGTCTTGTTGGTTAGAAAGCCGAGTTCGCAAAGGACGGCGGTGCCGCGTGTGCGTCGCAAAACATGGAAGCCACGTGTGCGAATGCGGCGATCTTCTTCGCCGGTAGCGGCGAGCACACTGCGATGGATGGCGCTGGCGAGTGCGGCGCTGTCGCGTCCGTGATGGTAGTAGGTTTCGATGCCATGTGCGTCGTAGTTCGCTGCGCCGTTGAAGTGAATACTTACGAGGACGGAGCCGCGGTATTGATTCGCGATGGCGCTGCGGTCGCCGAGTGGAATGAACACATCGCTGCGGCGCGTCATCACTGTCTGAAATCCCGCACGCCGGAGCGCACTGTCCAATCGCTTCGAGACATCAAGGCAATAACCCTTTTCCGGGATCCGCTGTCCGGGCATCCCGCCGCGGTCCTGACCGCCGTGGCCTGGTTCAATCACGATTACCGGCTTTGCGAGCGAGTTCGCTGAAAGGCAGAGCAGCAGGCACAACAGTCGGAGCAGGTTCGCTTTCATGGGTTTGTTTTAGCAAAGGACGCGCCTTGGCTACCAGTTGTTCAATCGTTCCGCAGAGAATTTCACAAGCGCTCAACTTCACTCGGCACTCGACAGCGCGCGCCTCGTCCTCGCATTTTCTACGCAAATGAAACGCATTCTCTCCGGCATTAAGCCGACTGGCGCGCCGCATCTCGGTAATTATTTCGGGATGATGCGCCCGTGCATCGCTTTACAGGATCAGGGCGAAGCGTTCTATTTTATCGCGGATTACCATGCGCTCACGACGGTGCGTGCTGCTGCCGACTTGCGCGCTCACACACGCGGCGTTGCGCTCGATTTCCTCGCGTGCGGGCTAGACCCTGCGAGGGCCGTGCTCTTTCGCCAGAGCGATGTGCCGGAGCACACGGAACTGGCGTGGATTCTGTCATGCGTGACGCCGATGCCGATGCTGGAAAATTGCCACGCGTATAAAGATCACGTCGCCAAGGACAGGACGCCGAACCACGGTCTGTTTGCTTACCCGGTGCTGATGGCTGCGGATATTTTGCTCTACGATTCGAACGTCGTGCCCGTGGGCCGCGACCAAAAGCAACACGTGGAAGTAACACGCGATCTCGCTTCGCTGATGAACCGTCTTTACGCCAAAAGCGCGCCGATTTTTACCGTGCCGGAGGCGAGCATTCTGCCAAACGTTGCGACCGTGATCGGGCTCGACGGGCAGAAGATGAGCAAGAGCTACAACAACACGATACCGCTGTTTGAAGACGAGAAACCGCTGCGTAAAAAAATCATGGGCATCGTCACGGACTCGACGCCTGTCGAATCGCCGAAAGACCCGACCGGCTCCACGATTGTCGCTTTATATCGTCTCTTTGCGAGCGATGCGGAGGTGGCAAAACTGGAGGAAGATTTCCGCGCCGGCGGCACGGGCTACGGTGATTTCAAAAAGCGACTTTTTGAAGCGCTGTGGGAATTTTTCCGCCCAATGCGCGAAAAACGCGCGGCCCTCGCCGCTGATCCCGGATACGTGGAAAAGGTGCTCCACGATGGTGCGCAGCGGGCGCGCGCCGTGGCTGTGCGCACGATGGAACGGGTGCGAATGGCGGTCGGATTGCGATAAAAGCGGCGGCAAAAGGATGACGCATTTGCCAGTTGCACACCGCAAAATGGTCACTAGTCTGCGCCATCTTCCGTGGCGGCCCCCAGCCTCTGGGTGCGGTTGCGGGAGAAGTAAAAACCAATAAACCTACATGACAGACGACGACAATTCCGGGCCAAGGATGGCTTCCGAACCAATCGCTTCCGAAAAAGTGACGATTGATCGCAAGGTGTTCTTCCTCGATCTCAAAGAAAACCAGCGCGGCAGGTTCATGAAAATCACCGAGGACGTCGGTGGTCGCCGCGACACGGTCATGCTGCCCGCAGCGGCGTTCCGGGATTTCCTGGATGCCCTCGCTCGGCTGGTCGAATACGAGAGCAAACTCTGATCTCCCCGCGGCGGCCCGGCAATTGCAGGTCCGTCGTTCGCTCTTTTAAAACACCCCTGCCTTTTTGCGAAGGCCGGGGTGTTTTATTTTGCTTCAGTCATCGTGCGGATTGCGGCGACAACTTCGTGGGACTCGATGGCTTTCATGCAGGGGAAATCAATCGGGCACTCGCGGAGAAAGCACGGGCTGCATTCGACTTTGTGGCGCAGCACGACATGGCCAGGGCCGAGCGGACCGGTGAGCGCAGGCTCGGTGCTTCCAAAAATCGCGACAGTGCGCACACCGAGAAGTGCGGCGAGGTGCATGGTGCCGGTGTCGTTGGTGAGCAGCACGTCGCTGGCGCGAAGGCGGGCGATGAGTTGTTCGAGTGAAGTCTGGCCGCAGAGGTTTGTGGCGTTGGCGGGGTGCTTGGCGTGCGTGAGAATTTCGTCTGCCACCACACGATCTTTATACGTGCCGACGAGCGTCCACTCGCAATCACGCTCCGCGCTGAAGGACTGGATCACTTCCGCAAATCGCTCCGGCAGCCAGCGTTTCGCTCCTCCGTATTCCGCGCCGGGGCAGACGGCGATACGGAGTTTTGTGGAACTGGCCGTTGTGCGCTCTGTGCTCTCGGCGAGGATGATTTCGCCTCCGATTTCCGCGCCGATAAACTCGGCCAGCTTCATGTAGTGATGCACCTGGTGCTCTTGCTCGGGAGTCTTCTTCTTCTTTTTCTCCCGCAGGATTTGGTTGAGAAAAAGTTCACGCCCTTTGTGCCCCGGATAACCGACGCGGCGTGGGACGCCAGCGAGCCAGGCCTCGAAAGCGGTTCGGATGCTGTTCGGAAAAATCACCGCCGCATCGAAGTTGCGCGCCCGCACTTTGCTCGCGACCTGCCACGGATGAAAGAGGCTGCGCAGTGTGCGGATGATTCCGCTGCCGCGCGGTGGCGCGAATGGAATAACGTCGTCAACTTCCGGCACGAGTCGCCAAATATCGGCGAGTTTACCCGGTGTGAGAATCGTGATGTGTGCATCCGGGCGCCCACGCTTGATGGCGCGCACGGCTGGGACGGTCATCACGGCGTCGCCGAGCCAGTTTGATGAACGGATGACGATGCGGAATGGCTGGAGTTTCGCCGCCGCCACTTGCTGAGCAGCAAAGGCGAACAGCTCGCCAGCGTCGGTGTCCATTGGTCGCTCCGGCAGTTTCGGTGCGACGATTCCGCGCTTGTAGGTCGTCAGCAGAAATTTCGGTTTTGGAGTTTTCCAGCGGTTGTGAACCCAGAACCAATCCTCCGGCTGGCGACGAATCATCTGCTCCAGCGCGCCATTCAGTTTTGCTGTCGCTTCTCCCGCATTGCGCGAGCCGAGCTTCACCGGCCCCTCGATGACCATGCGCCAATGCCCGCTGCCGTCTGTGTGCATCGCGATGGTCAGCACCGCCGCGCCTGTTCGCAGCGCCAGCATCGCTGCGAGTGGCGAAGTGCTGGCGAGCCGTCCGAAAAGCGGGCACCACACGCCAGCATCACCTGCGTGCTGGTCGCCGAGCACGCCGACGCAACCGCCGTTGCGCAACATTTCGCACGCAGCATTGAAGCCCTCCTTCCGCTCGAAAAGCGCCAGCCCGATTCGCCCCCGTGATTCACGCACGTGCGCATCCATTCGCGCATTGCCGAGGCGCTGATACACGGTGCCGGACGGGCACGGAAACACGAGCGGTGAAACCAGCGCGAGCAGTTCCCAGTTCCCCATGTGACCCAGCAGAAAGACGAATCCGCGTTTCTCCGCGACGAGTTGCTCGACGATTTCAATTCCTTCCACCTCTACCAAATCGAGAAGCTCCTGGCGCGGGATGCGCGAGATTTTCTCCATCGCAAAAAGATTCCCCACCAGCGTGGTGAAGTGTTGCCGCGCAAGGCGTCTCCTTTCACGCAGCGGGAGATCGGGGAATGCGATGTCGAGATTTTTCAGCGCGATGCCACGATACTTTCCGGCGAGCCAGTAGCCGAGCCAGCCGAACGCACGTCCCGTGCGGATCGATCCGCGCAGAGGCAGCAGCGCGATGCAAAAACCGAGCGTGCGATAGAGCTGGAAGGTGAGCCAATCCATCACTTCTTTTTCCAATACATCGCGCGGAACGGATGCTCGTCTGTGAGATTTCCCTGAATGCCGCCAAGGCGTTCCCCATCATAGAACATCACCACGACATAATTGAAAAACGGCACGATGGGCACCTCGTCGTGGACGAGCATCGTCTCGGCCTTTCGGAAAAGCGCGAATCGTTTTTCCTGATCCGGCTCCTGCCCGGCACTGCGGATAATGTCGTCGTAGGTCTTATTGCTCCAGCCGCAGTTGTTGTTGCCGCCACCGGTCATGAACATATCGAGAAAAGTGTTCGGGTCCTTGTAGTCACCGACCCACGACGAGCGGCAGAAATCATAATCCAGCGAACTGAGTGAATT
>JBEIQV010000292.1:0-4067 GCA_040376335.1 Verrucomicrobiia bacterium
CGAGCACTTCGCAGCAGGTATTCCCCGATTACGACGCACGCCTTTCGCGCTACGCCTATCTCGTCAGTCTCTTCCCGGAACAAATCATCCGCGACCTCGGCTTGAATATCGAACTCCGCTCGCGCACCACGGGTTCCTTCACTCCCTACGTGAAAGACGGGGCGCACGACGGCTTGCTGCTGAGCAATGTTTCCGAGGAGCGGAGCCGCCGCTCGATGCGCGAGCTGACGGGCAGCGACCGGGAGTTTGAGCAGATGCAAAGTTTCTACGGCCTCTCGCGCATCTTCGCAGAAAAGGTCTGGGCCACGATACTGGAACCGCTCCTCGCGAAGGAGGAATTTCAAAAGCGGTTCGATGTGGACGAGCGTCACCGCGAGGCCTGGCGCAGTCTCGTGGAGGAGCCGCTCGGATGCGCCGTCGAACGCTACTTGCGCGACGACGTGGTGCGCGGGGTGGTTTTCACCGACGCAAAAATCGGAATCTCCACACATCCGCACGACGCCACACTGCTGCAAAACCGCTGTTTTCTCTACCACCTCATCGGCAACAAAACCGGCGAGTGGAAAGTGCCCGTCGGCGGCATGGGCCGCGTCGCCGGCGAACTCGAACGCGCAGCTCGCACGCGCGGCGCAGAGATGCACACGAACGTGGAAATCCGCTCGCTGGATGTCGGCGGAAAAAAGCGCAACGTGGAGTTTGTCGCGGACAGAAAAGCGCACGCCGTCGAAGCGCGCTTCGTGCTCGTGAATTTCGGGGGGAATGTGCTGGCGAAGATTCTCCGTCGGTCGCACCAGCCGGTTGCCACGGACGAAGGCTCGGTTTTTAAAATCAACATGCTACTCCGCCGTCTGCCGAAGCTGAAGGCCGCGCGACACACAACGGCGGATGCTTTCTGCGGCACCTTTCACAGCCACGAAGGCTACGAGCAAATGAAAACCAGCCACCGCGAGGCTTCACAAGGCCGACTCCCCGATCCGCTGCCGTGCGAGATTTACTGCCACACGCTGACCGACGACAGCATCCTCGCGCCGGAACTTCGTGCGCAGGGCTTTCACACGATGACGCTTTTCGGACTCGATACACCGTGGCCGCTTTTTGCACGCGACAACGAAGCGATGCGCGCCCGCGCACAAAAGAAATTCGTGGAAAGCGTGAGCACCTGGCTCGACGAGCCGCTGGAGGATTGCCTCGCCACCGCGCGCGACGGCAGCCCGTGCATCGAAAGCAAAAGCCCCGTGGACATCGAAGAAGCGCTCGGGCTTTACCACGGCAACATCTTCCAAAACGCGCTCACTTTTCCCTTCGCCGAAAGACGCGAGCAAGCCGGCACATGGGGCGTCGAGACGGAGTTTGAAAACGTCTTATACTGCGGCTCCAGCGCGATGCGCGGCGGCGCAGTCAGCGGCATCCCCGGCCACAACGCTGCGCGCAAGGTGCTGGAGATGGTCGGCGGAAAACGGTGACCTTCAGCCGCGACTGAGGTGGTTCAAGCGGTCTGAGTTAGCGACTTGCACAGCACGTGCCGGCGGGAGACCTAGACTTCTTCCAGCATGAGTTTCGCATCGCCGAAGGTCTTCGGGCGCACGTCCATCTTGTCCATCATCGACATGAAGAGGCGACAGAGTTGGCGATCTGGCTTGTCTTTGTAGTCGAGGGCACGTCCGCCTTTGAGCCGGCCTCCCGCGCCGCCGAGGACGATGATGGGAAGCTGGTCGTTGTCGTGCTTGGCGCCGGCCATCATGCTGGAGCAGTGCATGAGCATCGTGTTGTCGAGAAGCGTGCGCGGGCCTTCCTGGATGGCGTCGAGTTTACGGGCAATGTAGGCGAGCTGCTCCATGAAGAGCTGGTTCACTTTGAGATAGTCCTCGCCGTCGCTGTGGCTGAGCAGGTGATGGATCATGTAGTCAATGCCGTGCCCGGCCTGCTGCACGCTGGGCAGATTCGGGAAGCGCAGGGCGCTGTGGTCGTTGTTGAGCTTCAGCGTGGTGATGCGAGTGGTGTCGGTCTGGAAGCCGAGCACGAGCAGGTCGCACATGATGCGCATGTGCTCGCCGATGTCCTGCGGGATGCCGTCGGCGGGGCGTTGGATGTTCGGCTTGTCGAGCGTGGGCCGCCAGCCTTGCAGCTCGACGCGCTTGCCAGCGTTCTCGATGCGCTTCTCCACATCGCGCACGCTGTCGAGATATTCGTCGAGCTTGCGTTGATCGTTGCTGCTGATGCCGCGGCGCAAATCTTGCGCATCCGCGAGCACGGCATCCAGCACGCTCTTGTCCGCCGGCGAGGCTTCGTCTTTGAAGAGACGATCAAACGCGAGCGCGGGGTAAAGCTCCAGCGGTGTCGGCGTCGTCGGCGAACTCCACGAAATGTGCGAGCTGTAGAGCATCGAGTAGTTCTTATGCACCGACGGATTCGACTTCTCGCAGGCCAGCACGAGACTCGGCACTTTCGTGCTGCGGCCATACGTTTGCGCCAGCAACTGATCGAAGCTCGTTCCCGAACGAATCTCCCCACCGCTCGCGATGGGTGCGCCGGAGAGCATGTTGCCCGTCTGCGACGAGTGAATGTTCCCTTTGCGCGCTTCCTCGTGATACAAGCCGCGCACGAAGAGCAGCTTCTCCTTGAACTCGTTCAACGGCGCGAGCACACGGCCAAGTTCCATCCCCTGGCCCTCGCCCTTAGCCCACCATTCCTTCGACTGGAAGCCGTTGCCAGAAAACGTGACGGCGAGACGGATCGGTGCCTCGCTGGCGGGTTTATTCTTCTTCGGCTCATCGCCCCAGACATTGAAGGACTCCAGCCAGGGCAAGGCCATGGTGACGCCTACTCCGCGGAGGAAGGCACGGCGTGAATAGTGATGTGTGTTCATAGGTTGTGGTGGGTTAGTTATTGACGATGAAATCCCTCCCGCGCACTTCACGGAATTGGGGGCTGAGGACGATCAACTCGATCGCGGCGCCGACGGTGTGGCCATTGGCTTTGAGCTGAGTGAGCATGGAAGCGATGAGCGGCTTGTCGGAAAGCTGCACGCTGCGACCGAGTGCGTAGCCGAGCAGCTTGCGGCTGAACTGGCGGAGGAAGTCATCGCTGCGAGTGCTGACGAGGTAAGAGCGGAGGCCGTCGAGTCCTTCAATGACCATGCCGCTGGGAAGACTGGTGCGCGTATCAATGGCCAGACCAGCGGCGTCTTTGCTGCGGGCGCGTCCGATGGCGTCGAACCCTTCCAGCGCGAAGCCAAAAGGATCGATGCGCTGATGACAGCCGGCGCACTTCGCATCGCTGCTGTGACGCTCGATCAACTGGCGCTCAGTGAGGCCTTGCGGGGCTTCCTCAGGAAGCACCGGCACACCCTTCGGTGGACGTGGCAGCTTCTCGCCGAGGACGACTTCGCTGAGCCAGTTGCCGCGCAGAATCGGACTCGTGCGCGAGGCCCCGCTTTGTTTCGCGAGCGTGCTGGCGAAGCCGAGGATGCCGCCGCGGCCCTTTGCTCGAAGGCCATCGACGCGCTGCCATACATTACCCTTCAAATCCAGCCCGTAGTGTTTGGCGAGCGGACCGTTCACGAACGTGTGGTCCGCATCGAGTAACGACAGCACGGAGCCATTCTCTTGAAACAGATGCGTGAAGAACTGCACTGCCTCCTCCTGCATCTCGCTGCGCAAATTCACGAACGTCGGAAAATGACGCTCGCTCTTCTCGTCGAGAGTCGCGACATCACGCACATGCAGCCACTGGCAGCCAAACTCAGTGGCAAGGCGACGAATCTTCGCGTCCTTCATCATGCGCTTCGCCTGCGCGGCGAGCACTGCGGGATCGTGTAGCCTGCCTTGGGCGGCGAGCGCCGTGAGTTCATCATCCGGCGCTGAGGACCAGAGGAAATAACTCAAGCGCGTGGCGAGTTCGAGGTCGCTCACCGGCGCGGCTTTCATTCCAAGTGCCGCTTTCTCTCCCCGGTAGAGGAAGGTCGGCGCGATCAACACACGCGCGAGCATCATGCGCACGGCCACAGCGTGCGGCAGTTCCTGCTTGCGCAGCTTTTGATAAAGCGCGCGCAGATCGTTTTGCTCCGC
>JBEIQV010000118.1:0-9598 GCA_040376335.1 Verrucomicrobiia bacterium
ATTTGCCCGCCGTCGTGAATGTGGGTGCCACGGCTTACTGCCGCGTTTACTATGACACGGAACTATGGGATTCGCTGAAGCTGCGTCTTGCGGAGTTATCCGAAGCTGATCGTCTGAATGTTTTGCACGACACATGGGCGCTCGTGCAGGCGGATAAATTGCCGCTCAAGCGATGGCTGGAAGTCGCGGAGCAGCTTCGCAATGATCCATCACCACCCATCGGCGGGCATCTTGCCGGGGTGCTTGGCACGCTCGACCACCTCGCGCGTGGCACCAAGCAACGTGATGCAATTCGCAAATGGACGCGCAATTTTCTCGCGCCGCGATTTGTGCGACTCGGTTGGAACGCTAAGGCTGGAGAAGACATCGCCACGGTAAATCATCGTGCGGAACTCATCCGAATGCTTGGCGTCTGTGGCGATGCGGAGGTCATCGCTGAGGCTCAATTACGTGCGAAGTCATTTCTCGATGGGGGCAGTCTGTCTGGTGACTTGCGGAGTGCGGTGCTCCACCTCGCAGGAAAATACGCTGACGCAAAGATGTGGGAGCGCATTCATGCGCTGGCGAAAAAGACATCCGACACAGAGCAGAAACAGATTCTCTACGGTGCTCTCGCATCAACGAGCGACATCGCGCTGGCGAAGCGCGCGCTTCAACTTTCGCTGACGGGGGAACTGCCATCAAATCCATCAGCGCGCATGGTGGGCCGGGTTGCAGGTGAAGGCGGGCACCCGGAACTGGCACTGGCATTTGCCAAAGAGCATCTGGGTGAATTGCTCGCCCTCCTTTCCGCCAGTGCTGCCGACGACTATGTGGCCCGCCTCTTTCGTCACTTCTCGGATGCAGCGCGTGCGGAGGAACTGATCGCATTTACCAAGGCGAATCTGCCGCCCGATTCTGCGCGTGCTACTGCGATAGCGGTGGACGACATTCTTTTCTCCGCTGAGTTCAAGGCGCGTGTCCTTCCGCAGTTCGCGGCATACGAACAAATAGACGGAGCGTCGAATCAGCGAGGGAAGTCGGGAAAGAAGGCGAGCAAATCAAAGTGATTTCAACGCGGCGATGACGGGCATTTTCGCCGCGCGCAGCGCAGGCAGGAGCGCGCCGAGGATGCCGACGAGAATCGCGAAGACCAGCGCTTCCACTACGAGTATCGGCGGGATGCTGATCTCGAAGACACTTTCGCTGAAGGTCTGAAAATTGAACGTGCCTGCGCGATAGCCGTTGCCGAGTAAGGCCAGCCCGGCACCGAGTGCGCCTCCGAGTAACGAGAGGGCCGCTCCTTCGATGAGGATGGCTCCGATGATGGAGCGTCGCCGGTAGCCCAGCACACGCAGCGTCCCGATTTCACGCGTCCGCGCGCCGATGCTCGCATACATCGTATTCATTCCAGCGAGCACCGCGCCGATGGAAAGGATGACGGCAAGAAAACTTCCCGCGAAACGAATCGGCTTCGCCGTCTTGGTTTGCTCGGCGTAGTAGGCGACTTCCTTCGAGACGCGAACAACGAGGCGCTTGTCGGATTCGAGCCGTGTTTTGAAGCGCGTGGCTGCGGCCTCGTCCACGGGTCGCAGGAGCAGACTCGCGTAGTTGTCGCGATTGAAAACGGAGCGCGCTTCGTCGGCATCGAGCCATGCCTCGGAGTCGAAAGCACTTCCGCCAGCATCGAAGTAGCCGACGACTTTTAACTCGCGTGCGCCGATTTTGATGGTGCTGCCGACGCCCATGTTTGCGAAGCGGACGGCGAGTCGGCGGCTGATGGTGACTTCGCGATTTCCCGGCACGAACCACCGGCCCTCGACGAGTTTCACCTGCGGGCGGAGTGCGACGCCGTTCGGCCCGGTGCCACGAAAAACAACATTTGCACCGCCGCTGTTTGCACCAGCGCGCGGGAGATAGATGACGACGAGCGTATCCGCTGTGATGAGCGCGCGCCCATCGCTGTCGCGTGCGATTTCCTCCGCGTATTGCACGGCGGCGAGGTCGGCGCGTGTGATCTGGCTGCCGGATTCCGAGTCGGAGCCGCGCCGTGTGATTAGAAGATTACGCGGATCGCCCGTGTTGCCCGCTGCTTTTTCCAAACCCGCAGCCATCGCCTGCATCCACACCCACACACCGACTACAACCATCACTGCGCCGATGGTCGCCAGCGAGGAACGCCAGCGGACGATGACGTTGCGGATGCTGTATTTAATGGGCAGTGCCATCGGTGTCCTTGAAAGCAGCGCCTACTTTCCGCCGCCGATGAATGCGCGACTCATCACGCGCCCCATGTTGCGCATTTCGTTTCGCTGTTTGAAGGAGTCTTGCAGGATGTTGACTTGATCGGGCGTGAGCCCCGCTTGCGGAGCACGGGAAAGAACGCGCGCTTGATACGCCTCCTCCTTTTGCTGTTGGGCCGTGGCTTCTGAGTCGGACATCAGCATCGCCATGCCGGGGCCGCCGCCGAGGTCGGGGATTTCGCTACTCGGGTTTTTCAGCCGCTCCTCACTCATGACGTTGAGCAGGGAGTCGCTCTGCTGGGTTTGAAGGGGTTGATCCTTTTGCTGGAAATTGCGGTCGAAGAAATCCAGCGCGCGCCGGTCACCGACAGTCTGCTCGTAGGCGGTCAGTTCGTTGAAGCTTTGCTCGCCGAGCACGCCTTTGAGCTTCGTGTCGTATTCCGCCTTCGTCGCCTCTACTTCGCTGCGGACTGTCGCCATGCTCGCGTCATCCGTGCTTTTTCCGTCCAGGAGTTTCCTGCCTTTGTCGAGGGCGGTGAAATTGCGCTCAGCCAGCAGCTCGGAAATCAATTTGGAATCCTGCTCGCTGATACCGAGTTTTTTGTAGAGCGGTGCGTAGGCTCCGCTGACCATTCGCTCGCTCATTTGCATCATCGCCTTGCGCGTCTCCGGCTTGTCCATCTGCTTGGCAAATCCCTGCATCATCCCTCGCATATCGAACTGCTGCTTTTGTCCGCCATTCTTCGCCGCAGAGCCCGCCTCGGTTGCTTCGCCGCCAGCCGACGCGATTTGTTGTGCGTTCTTTTTAGCGTCATCGCGCTCCTGCATCAGCGCCGCATTTCGAGCCCGCAGGGAAATGAGTTCATCATTTGCCTTGGCGAGGCCGGCGAGAGCGTCGCGCAGGGCCTTTTCATCGGCGGCGACTTTTTCGTTGAGGGCGTCGAGTTTCCTTTGAGTTTCGTCAGCACTGCTCATTTGCATGATACCAAAGACGCTGCCTGCGATGGCAAGAACCGCGAGGATATGGATGAGTAGTTTGTTCATATGACGGTGAAGGATTTGGCTGATGCTATCCGCGATTTGGGCGTGGTGGAGGAAAAATTCCGAATCCGCCGCAGCATCCAATCCACTCAGTGCATTCTTTCAGTCTCGCAATTCCGGTGCTGGCGGGTTGAGGAATAGCGTATGGGTCGCGTAATTCTCATCCTGCTACTTATCGCTGCCATTCCGTATTCACTGAATGCTTGGTGGAAAATTCGCCGTGTCAGGAGCGAACGCGAGCGGTCATTTATCGTTCGCACGCATGTAACCGTAGCCCTCTTCACAGTGCTGGCCGTGATTGCCTTGGTGATGCTCACGGTCACCGGACTTTTCTTAGCATTGCCGCTCATAGGTGCCGCCGGGCTGGCGATGCGGCAGGGGATTCGCAAAGCGCGTGCTCGGATTCAAGCCGAGGAAAGCGATCCGCTGAGCCGGGCCAAGCGCGTGAATTGATCCGTCGCCAAGTTGTGCTTGGAATCAGCGGCAGTTTCCTCACAAGTTTGAGCACGTATGAAAATCCTCCCCGCAATCTTCGCCATGCTAGCCGCCATCACATCCACATCTCCTGCGCAAACAGAAATCCCATTTTACGTGGGCACCTACACGAGGCCGCCAAGTGAATCGAAGGGCATCTACCGGGGCGTTCTCAATCTCGGCACCGGTGCGGCTCGCATCACGGGCCTTGTTGCCGAGGCGAAGAACCCGACCTTCCTCGCGTTGCATCCAGACGGGAAATCTCTCTACGCAGCCATCGAACTCGACGGCGGCGGAGTCGGCGCATGGGCGATTGAAAAGGACGGAAGCCTTCGACTTTTGGACACTCAGAGCACTCGCGAGAAAGGTAATTGCCACGTGTGGGTGGACGCCAGCGGGCGCAATGTCCTCGCTGTCAGCTACGGCTCCGGGACTCTCGCCAGCGTGCCGGTTGAAGCCGCAGGAACACTCGGCGAGCCCACGGCATTCATCAGGCATGAGGGAAAAGGCCCGAATCCCCAGCGGCAAAACGAGCCGCACGCGCACGCCATTTATACAAACGGCGATTTCGCCTACGCGTGCGACCTCGGGACAGACGACATTTTCATCTACAAATTCGATGCGGCGAAAGGGACGCTGACTCCGCATCATCCGCCGAGCGTAAAAGTTCCGCCCGGCAGCGGTCCACGCCATCTCGCGTTTCACCCGAAGGGCGGATTTGCCTATGTGTGCAACGAGTTGACCAGCACCGTCACCGTCTTCGCACACGATGCGGCGAAAGGCACGCTGGTCGCGCTGCAAACACTCAGATCGCTTCCCGTCGGCGCACCCGATGCCGACAAAAACTCCATCGCGGAAATCTTCTGCCACCCGAACGGCAAGTTCCTCTACGTCTCCAATCGCGGTCACGACAGCATCGCGATTTACGCCATCGGCGTGGATGGAAAATTGACCTTCAACGAAGCCGCGCCCGCCCACGTGAAAAACCCGCGCGGCTTCAATCTCACGCCCGACGGTCGCTGGCTCGTCGCCGGCGGGCAGGATAGCGCGAACCTCGCCATTCACAAAGTGGACGCGACCACGGGCGCTCTCACTTTCACGAGCGAAGTCACCGGCATCTCCATGCCCGTGAGCATCGAGTTTGTGAAATAGCGCCTAGCGCCACGCCGCAATCGCCGCCGCATACACGGCGCGCAGCGGCACGCCCGATTTTTCCGCGACAGCACGGCAGCTCTCGAACTCCGGTGCGACCTGCACCACGCGCTCACCCTTCAATCCCAGCTTCACCGTTACCTCGCCAAACTCCGTGCTCACTTGCGCAAAACGGCGGGCGAGTTTCAGCCGCACGACCTTCTCTACGCGCAGACCAAACGCGCTCGTCTCGGCGAAAATCAGATCGGTCAGCGCGGCCACGGTGGCTTCCTCGCAGAGCACGGAGAGCATCACGCCGGGGCGATTCTTTTTCATCTGGATCGGCGTGAGCCACACATCGAGCGCACCTGCGGCGAACAGTCGCGACATCACCGCACCCGTGATCTCCGGCGAGAGATCGTCGAGATTGGTTTCGAGCTTTGTGACCGTGTCCGTTTCGTAGCTCATGGCTGCGAAAAATTACGCCAGTTCACCGAGCACTGCACGCAGAACATTCGGGCGGGCCGCGAGTTCACGCGTGCCGAGACCGTAGCCGATGCGCTCGATCTTCATCGCAGGCATGTCGCCAAAGCTCACGGCGAACTCCGCAGCGATCGCAGCGCCGGTGGGCGTGATGAGTTCGTGCGGTTCATCAATCTGCCCGAGCGGGATGCCCTTCAGAATCTCCAGCGTCGCAGGCGCAGGCACGGGGAATGTCCCGTGCGCGCACTCGACAGTTCCGTGACCGTCGTGCAGTCGGGAAACATACACTTTCTCCACGCCCAGCGCCTCGATGCCCACGCACGAAAGCACGATGTCCGCGATGGAATCGAACGCGCCCACCTCGTGAAAATGAACGCTCTCAGGCGGCTGCCCGTGGATCTTTCCCTCGGCCACGGCGATGCGGTGAAAAATGCCGACGGCGTGCTTCTTCACGAAAGCGGACAGCTCACTATGCTCGATGATCTCGCGGATTTGCGCGTAAGTGCGCGAGTCCTCGTGATGGTGATGATGCCCCTGCTCCTCGTGCCCGTGATCGTGGTCGCAGCAGCCGTGCTCGTGCGCGTGCTCCTCGTGCTTGTGCCCGCAGCAATCGTGGCCGTGCTCATGCTCGTGCTCGTGGGAGTGTTCGTGCGAATGCGACTCGCCGCCGTGCGAATGTTCGTGCGTGTGCTCATGCTTCCCGCCGTCGTGCGTATGTTCACCGTGGTCGCAGCACTCGTGCTTCTCCTCGTGCGAGTGCCCGTGTTCATGCCCGTGGCCGTGCCCGCAATCCTCCCCGTGGGTGGCGCCGCCGTGGATGTCGAACTTCACACCCTCGATCTCCTTCCGTTTCGCGCGATCATAGTGCATGTGGAAATCGCCGAGGTTCAGTTTGCTCAATTCCCACTCCAGCGCGCTGGGTTTCACGCCGAGGTCGAGAAGTGCGCCGACAGTCATATCGCCGCTGATGCCAGAGATGCAGTCAAGGTAGAGAGCTTTCATGAAAAGAGAGAGTGAGAGTGAGATTGAGATTAGTGCAAGCACCGAGGAGCACCAACAGCACGCACGCACATTGCGGCCCTTTCATTCTTGTCTTCGCTGATGCGGAGCTTTAGGCAGCGCTTCATGTGCATACCTCCTCTCAATCTCCAAACCGTTTCCTGCTTTTTCTCACGCATCGCTGGCGCGTGTGTTCTTCTACTATTGTCGCTCACTGGCCCGGCTGCCTTTGCGGATGAAAAACCTGTGGTCGGTTTGATTCCCCATGCGCAGCAGGCGGTGGTCATTGACGGCAAACTCGATGAGTGGAAGGGGGCATTTGTCACTCCGCTGAATGCTACGCATCCGGACGCAATGAACCGGGCGACTTTGATCTCCTATTTGTGGGATGAGCAGGCGCTTTACGTCGGCGTGCAGGCGCTGGATACAAATCCCACGCACATCGCCGGCGACAACGCGCTCTACGACGGCGATGCGATCGAGTTTTACCTCGATGTGCGGCAGGGGGAGGAACTTGGTGGGAAGAGTTGGGCGCCGGGGACGTTGCACGCGTTTTTCACGGCGATTACCGGGCATGAGATCAAGCCCCGCTTTCGCGTCCGCGACATGCCGACGTTTCGCGGCTTGGAATTGAAAGGCGTGGAGCTGATGGCCGCGAAAACTGTGAACGGCTATACGATGGAATTCAAGCTCCCGTGGGCCAATTTCCCGAACATGACGCCCAAGGCGGACATGCCGCTGGGTATTGACATCGAGATGGGAAGCGCGGACGGCGGGCGTCGAGTCCACCGCACGTTTGCCTACAGTTCACCGACGAGTGTCGGCACTCCCTCCACGCATGGCCGTGTGATGCTCGTGGACAAAGTGGACACCGCCAGTGTGAAGCCATACAGCCGTGCACTCATGCCGTTTGATGCGCAGGTGCCGGGCAACTACGGGCGTATTTATGGCGTCGCGTGCATTTCCTCTACGGTCGCAGACGCGGTGAAGAAGGTGGATGCGCAACTGCTCGATTCCAACGGCAAGGTGAAAAAGAAAATCGAGAACGCAGGAATCAGCACCGTAGGCGATGCGATGAAAATCTGGCGTGGTGAATGGGAGACATTCGACCTTCCAAACGGGACATACACTTTGGCGCTGACCGCCCGCGACGCCGAGGGCCACATCATCGTCGAGCGCAGTCTGCATGTGGTGTTGGAGCAGTGAGTCCCGTATCTGTGAGCAATCATTCGACGGAGTTTCGCCGTGATGCCAGATAGCAATGGATGGGCGGCGTGTGCCAATTGGTGCATGGCAGCTTTTGGCTTTCGTGATTGATCTTCACGTCGGGAGATCGGACATCGGTCTTTCTCAATCGAATATTCCAAATCCAACCTACGAACCATGAAAACTAATCTCTCCCGTCGTCACTTCATCTTTTCCACTGCGGCTGCTTCGCTCGGGCTTTCGACGCTGGGCTTGCGGCGTGCGCGGGGAGCTTCGGCGAATGGAAGGTTGCGCGTGCTTTCCATCGGGACGGTGGGGACGATTGGAGCGCATGACAGGAAGCAGGTAAATTCGCACCCGGATGTGGACATCGTGGGGCTTTGCGATGTGGATTCCAATTTTCTCGCTAAGGCAGCGAAGGATCACCCGGAGGCTTTTCAGTGCAAAGATTACCGCGAGGCGTTCGCGAAGCATGGGGATAAATTCGATGCGGTGATCGTGTCGGTGCCGGATCACTCGCACGCGCCGATCATGCTGACTGCGCTGGCCCACGACAAACATGTGTATGGGCAGAAGCCGCTCGTCCACCAACTCGCCGAGATTCCGATGATGGAGCGTGCGTTGAAGGCAAAGCCGGGTCTGGTGACGCAGCTTGGCAATCAGCGGATGGTTTTCCCCGGTCGCCGCGCGGCGGTGGAGCTTCTGCGCCGGGCGGAGTTGGGGAAGGCGATTGAGGCGTTCACTTGGACGGGCTCTCCGAATCCCGGGAGCTATTTTAACTTCGAGAAGACGCTGAAGGAGAATGCGACGGTGCCGGCAAATCTCGATTGGGATCTGTGGCTCGGGCCTTGCGCGAAGCAGGAATATTACGACAACCTCGCCCCGACGAAGTGGCGTTCGTGGTGGGAGTTTGGAACCAATGGCCTCGGGGATTGGGGTTGCCACATTCTGGATGTGATCTTTTTCGCCTACGATGAGTTGCTGTCTCCGGTCTCTGTGAAGACGGACACCGCAAAAGCGGCTGACAAATTCTTCCATGTGAGTCCGTGCAAATCCACGATCACTTACGCGGTGAACTCCGACAAATTCGCGAATAAGACTTTCCCGATTCACTACTATGATTCGGGGCAAGCTCCGACGAAGGAGCAGATGCGAATCCCGGAGGATGTGAAGGGCAGCAACATGACGGTGGTGGTGTGCGAGAAGGGGACGCTGGTGCTCGGAGCGGAGGGCAATTTGAAGATTTGGCGCGATGGAAAAGCGGAGGACGGGCTGTCGCTGCCGGGGCTGCCGGAGTTTCCGAAGCTGAACCACTGGCACGCGTGGGTGGATAATTGCCTCGGCAAAAAGACGGAGTTGCGCACGCCGTTCAAGGACGCGGTGCGTATGACGGAGGCTGCGCTACTGAGCGTGAAGGCGACGCGCTTCCCCGGCCAGGAATTGCTGTGGGACAAGGCGAAGCTGGCGTTTACGAACAACGCCGACGCGACAAACACCATCGTGAGCCGCCAATACCGCGAAGGCTTTGCGCCGCCAAAGGTGGGGTAGTTTCCAGAGATTGCGCGCGTGCTTTTGATGGAACGCCCTGTTGCTTAATCGCGGAGGCAACGATAGGCAGCGGAGCTTTTCCAAATGATACACACTCACATTCTCACCCGCGCTTTCATCCCGCTGCTTTCTCTCATCGCGCTGAGCGTGGCTGCCGAGAAGGAGGAGGGTTGGAATCCGGATGTAAAATTTCCGGCGCTCGCGCCTGCAGAGGCGATTAAGACTATTGAGATTCCAAAGGGCTACCGGCTGGAGTGCATCGCGAGTGAGCCGATGGTGGAGGAGCCGGCGAGCTTCGCTTTTGATGGAAACGGCGCGCTGTATGTGTGCGAGTGGCGCACGTATATGCAGGATGAATTTGCCACCAAGCAGCTCGACCCCGTGAGTCGTGTGGTGAAACTCGTGGATACCGATGGCGACGGTGTTATGGATAAACGCACGGTATTCATTGATAACGTCATCCTGCCCCGCACGGTGCTGCCTCTCCACGACCG
>JBEIQV010000295.1:0-4008 GCA_040376335.1 Verrucomicrobiia bacterium
AAGTAGGGCAGCAATTGCGCTGCGATGTTGGTTTGGGACATTCCATGACTCCTCGGTGAAAGAACGAAGGGTGGCCGTGCATCCGCGCGGCTTCCGCACCCTCCACTGGGGATTCTACCACGCGATGGCGCGAACTAACAGGGAACGGCTGGTTCGCAAGCGCGAGATAACTCCTCCACGAATCCACACTAAATCCGCACCGGCAGAAACGGGATACGGCCTTTCCTGATACGTGGGCGCGCATCGTCACGGGCACGCATCCATCGTTCAATCCTCATCTCAACGTCTGCGCGCTTGGCTGCATATTTTTCGCGTGAGCGGGCGATGAGTTTTTTGCGTCTGCCGACTTGGTGTTCTATGGGAGGCAGGGTTTGCGCGCAGAAAGGTTCGCGAGTTTGGCCGTCTTGGGAGAGACGCGCGATGACTTGGAAGCGGTCAAGACCGACGAAAGTTTCCATCGCGTAGCTCTTGCCGAATTCGCGCTGCAAAACCTCGGCATCGGAATTGCCGACACGGAAGGAAATGAGAGAGCCGACGTTTCCAAAGACTGCGCTGCGCACCGGGAGTGGCACCTGCTCGATGTATTGGTGTGCGAGCGCGAGACAGAGGCGGTATTTGCGTGCCTCGGAAAGAATCGAGGTGAACGCGTCGGTGGTGAAGTTGTGGAATTCGTCGAGGAATAAAAAGAAATCGCGCCGTTCGTTCTCGGGCTGGCTCACGCGGGCCATTGCACCGAGTTGGAACTGTGTGGTGAGCAGGCTGCCGAGAAGGTTCGCCTTGTCCGCGCCGAGTTTTCCTTTCGAGAGATTCGCGATGAAGATGCGCCCCGTGTTCATCATAAACGGAATGCTCACTTTCGTGCGCACCTGGCCGAGAATGTTTCTGACCACGGGATTGAGTAGGAATTGGCCGAGCTTGTTTTGAATTGGCGCGATTGCCTCGCGCTGGAAGCGCGGGTCGTAGTGTTCGTATTCCTCCGTCCAAAATGCGCGGACGAACGGATCGCGCACCTTCGCTACGATACGGCGGCGATAATTGGCATCCGTGAGCATCCGGTTCACGCCAAGCAGGGAAGTGTTCGGACAGTCGAGCAATGCTGCGATGGCGTTGTATAGGATGTATTCGAGACGCGGACCCCATGAGTCGCGCCAGATACTTTTGAACGCACCAACAATTCCGCTGGCGACAAGATGCCGGTCGTCGGGTGTGACGTTGGCAATGAGATTGAGGCCGATGGGAAAGTCGAGGTCGCCGGGATTGAAATAAACCAAGTCGTCCGCGCGATGCGGAGGGATGCAGTCGAGGAGTTCTTCGGCGAGGTCGCCGTGCGGGTCAATCAGTGCGACGCCATGCCCGGCGGCGATATGCTGAACAATCAGATTGCGAAGAAGTGTCGTTTTTCCCGAACCCGTTTTTCCGATGAGGTAGAGGTGCTGCCTGCGGTCTGACAGCGAAAGACCGACGGGATGAAGCCCGCCCCAAATCTCGCGTGTGCCGATGTGTGAAAAATGTTCGTCCATGATGCCGGAGCCAGCCACCACTCCTGCAATCGGTGAGAACATCGCGCTGCGCTGCCGTGTCGAAGTTCAGCTTGGCGTGGTGTCGAATCCGATGCGAAATGCTTCCAACCGCAAAGACGCACGAGGGCGAGCGGCTGAGGTAATGGAGACTGGCTGCGATTCTTGACGCCTATCTTGCCGCAAGCGGCGCGTGAGGCATGAAGCTCTCCACCAATGCGCAATCCTGTCGCGTGCGCAAAAAGTCGAGGAAGGCGGCTGGCGAGGTGAGAATGTCTGTAAGTGTAACGAATTGAAAAAGCCCAGGGCTACGACGGCTGGTGTATGCACATTCCATGATGGACGTGCGCCGTGCCGCAGAGGTCGTGACGGTGAGCACCTGCACGCGGGACGCGTTGAATCGCTGCTTGAAGACGCTCGTGCGCCAGCTCGTTTCGTAGGAGGAGAACTTGCGGGCGATGGAACTGCGGTGCGGATTGCTGCTCTGCACGGGCATGGTGCCACGATCTGCTTCGAGGCAATAGAGCACGGAATCCACGAAGCCATTTGCACGCGTGCGCTCCAGTGCAAACACAGCATCCGGTATGACAGCCGTGCGCTCGCCGTCGCTATCAGCGATGCTCCATCGCGAAACGTCGCCGTTCGCTGAATGTGAAAGTTCCTCGGCATAGCGGATGCGCACGTCTCCGCACGCACGGCAGGCGGTTTCCAGTGCGACCAGCACGTCGGAAATCATCAGTGCGTGATCGAGGAAAAGCCGCGTTGCGGATCGGTTGCGCGCATTTAGATCAAAGCGGATGGGCACCGAGCTTTCCGTGCGGTTCAGGAAAGCTGCACCGCGATTGCCGAGTCCATAGACCATCGCCTGTGAACCTGCGCGATGGAAGTAATCGAGCTGGCAGGGCGGTCGCTCGACGTAGCCGTGATGGTAGAGTTTTTGCAAACGGCGAAGAAGCTGTTGCCTACTATCACCAAGCAACGCGGCAATGTGGCTGGAACGTAGAAAGCGGTGACGCCGTAGCAGTCGTAAAATCTTCGCGTCACGCGCGGTGAGTTCCATCGGCGGAAATTTGTCCGTGCGGCGGAAGCGTGGATGTCTGGGGGTTGGCATGTATTCATTTTACCAGACGATTTCAAAAACTCCAAGGGCACGCCAGTTCGAGTCAAGCGATAGCCGACACGGGGCGATGGAGAACAAAACGCGGGGCGCGATTTCCAACGGCGATGGTGGTGGCGATAGCACGCGCTGTGTGCGAAGTCGTCGTTCGCCCGGTAGGGTGGACGGGCACGATAGTGAGGTTGTCCTTTAGGAATTAGTTCCCCAAAGGTTGTCGGGTGGTGGCCGACTTCGCGTGATTTGGTAGGCCGGAGTGGCTAACGACGGGTGACCCGATAGCCGTAGGAAATCGCGCGAAGTCGGGCGCTGCACGACAACCTTTGGGGAGCAAGTTCACGCGGTCATTGAGCCGCGAAAACGTCGCGCGAATTCCGCGCGGGGCTACATACCATGTATGTAGGGCTATTTGCCGGAGCGCTCGTCCGTCGGTCCTGAGTAAAGGACAGAATCGGTTAGGGTTTGCTTATGCGTTTCGCAGACTTGCTGGCGCGCTGAATCAGTGCGCCGAGATCAACATCGAGTGCCTCCGCAATGCGAAGTAGTGTATCCAAAGTTGGCTTGCGCAGTTCGCGCTCCACGAGGGAAATCATGCTGACATGTAGTCCGGCGTGCTCTGCGACTCGATTCATAGAGAGCCCCTTGCGAAGGCGTTCCGAGCGCAGAGCCTGAATGACGTAGGATGAGACCGTCTCGCGTAATGAATGCTTTGGCACTCCGATTGAAATAACAGACAAGACGCTTGACTCGAATGTGACTATAGTCAACATTCCGCGTATGAACATCACACGACGCATAGGCCCAGATCCTCACGCCAACGGAGCGCAGACTTCTTCACTCCAAGGCTGCCCCGACATCCTCGAACTCGAAGACGGCGACTTCGCCATCATCGGCGTGGACATCACCGAAGCCGCCATAGGGAAGCTGCGCTTTGGCGCTGGCTGCGGCCCGGATGAACGCATCATCAAAATTCCGCGCAAGACGCTCGTCTTCGCCAAGGCGGATATTCCTGAAACGCTTTAGCGCGAAAACCCCGTCCGTGGTAAAATGCGGACATGGGAATTCTTGGATGGGCGGAAAAGCACGGAATGGAAGTCCTGCAAACGGCGAGTCTCCTCGTCGGTCTTTTCACGGCGGTTCATTCCGTTCGCACAGATACGAAGGAACGAAAAATAGGGAATCTGTTTGCGCTCACAAATGCCCACCGCGAAATTTGGTCGCGGCTTTATGAGCGGAGCGAACTTGCTCGTGTATTGATGGTATCCGTAAATCTGAATCGTGACCCCGTGACGGCAGAGGAAGAATTGTTCGTTCACACGTTGATTTTGCATCTCCGTGCAGCGTTCAAGGCGCGCAAACTCGGGATGCAATTCGATG
>JBEIQV010000037.1:0-17136 GCA_040376335.1 Verrucomicrobiia bacterium
AGCGCGTCTTCGGGATTCGTCTGCGCCCAGCCTCCCGCCACGCGGCGGAGAAAATCAGCGCGCTCTTTGCCGGTCAGATCCTTGCCGTAATCGAGCGCCGCCTGCGGGTTCTGCTTCGCGATGTCCGTGATGGCGCGGTTCATCAGCTCGCGACTCGCATCGCCCGTAAGGACTTGCTGCGCCCAGTCCGCAGCGAGCGCGGGATCTTTGTCCAGCAGCGCGTAGCCGAGGAAGCCCTCGATGCGCCCATCGCGCTGAAAACGCGAACGCGCATCCGGCTGCCACGCATCAATCAGCGAAGTCGCCGCCGTCGCCCGGTCATTGTCCTTAAACTTGTTCAGCGCCGCCATCGCCGCCTTCCGGTCGCCCGTCGCCAGATGCTCGAACAGACCCCGGATGAAAGCCGCCCGCTCATTCGGCGCAGTGATCTCCGCAAGCTGCCCCAGCGCCTTATCGAGGTCATCCGCCGCATCGAACCCCGCCCGCTCCACACTCTGCCGCCGCTCAAAACTCAGCGGGCGCAGCTTCGTCTCACTCGCCGACGACCCGCCGCCCGTGATGTTGAAAGGATTCGCCGCCACGCTGCCCTGCGACGTCGCACTCTGCGGAACCGTCGCCTTCACCTCCTCCTTCTCCGGCACCGGCACGACAGGCGAGCCAGTGAAAACGAACACAGCGGCAGCCGCCACCACCGCCGCAGCGGCACCGGCGACGAGAATGAACATGGGTTTTTGCATGATTGGAAAGTTGAAGATGGAAGCGGCAGAGTCAAACACCATGCCCGCCCCATCGTCGCAAAGAAAGTTCCCGCTCTGCTGTGAAACAATCTGCCTGGCGCTTTTTAACACCAAGTGCGCAAGCCGGGACGCCTTTCACGACATTGCGAAACACGAAACCGTGCCGGTGAAACACGACATCCCGCAAACGCGGCCGATTGTGTGACACGGCTGCTCCGTCACACCTCGTATGCCCGCACATCCGGCCCGGCTGAGATGAAGGCGAAGACGCCGAGGCTTCCGCTCAATGGCTGTGAGCGCGCGGCTGCAAAGGTGTCGTTGCTGGCACCGGATTGCAGGGGGATGATGGTGGTGCCGAGCTTGACTGAGCCGATTTGCTGCGCGGCGATTGCAAAGGTGGATGCGTCGGTGGAGGAAGGCGTGCCGATGACTTGGCCTCTGATGATGACGGCGGCGATGCGGGATTTGATGGCGGGGTCGTCGTTGATGGTGATGGCGAAGTCGTTGCTGTCGCCGAAAAAGCCGTCGTTGTTGTGCACGCCCGCGATGAGGTTGCTCGCGATGAAGTCGCCGACGGTAACCGTGCCGATTTGTGCGTCGGCGTTGACGGGGATGCCGCTGGTGTTGTAGCCGGCGAGGATATCGGTGCGTTCGACGCGGCCTTTGACGGTGATTTTGCCGATGGCGATGTCAGTGAGCTTGCCGGGAATCTCGGCTCCGTTTGCGGAGATGATGACGTTTTGCCCCAAGCGCCCGCGAATATCGCCGCCGACGGTGATGGAGCCGATGGTTTTGCCTATGCGGACGTTGCCGCTGTCCACAAGCACGCCCCCGCCGGTCTCGCTCCCTGCAAGAATGGAACCGCCGACTGTAAGCGTGCCCAGCGTCTGCGCGGTGATGTAGCCCGAACGGGAGAGCGTGCCTGCACCGTCCTTGCTGCCACCGATGAAGCTGCCTCCGATGGCGAGTTTGCCGATTTTGGCATTGAGTGCGATGGCGCCACTGTCGTCATCGGTGCCGCCGATGAGTGAGCCGCCGATGACGATGGAGCCGACATCGCCGAAGGCTGTGATGTAACCGGCGCCAGTGGATGAGCCACCGAAGACGCTGCCCGCAATTTGCAACACGCCGATTTTTCCGTTGGCGTAGATTTGCCCGGTCTGGTCACCGCTCCCGCCGATGATGCTGCCGCCGATTTTGCACACGCCAATATCGCCACTCGCAAAGATCCATCCCCCCCGAAAATTCGCGCCACCGAGAAGACTGCCGCCGATGGTGAGTGTGCCGATGCCGCCGAGATTCATGCCAATATCCGCACCGACGACGCTGCCGACGACCTTCACCGTTTTCGCGCCGCCAAGCAGGGCGGTTATGAGCGAGGCACCCGCGCCCTGGGTGTTGGTGCCAAACTCGCCAATCGAATGAACTGCGAGAAGCTTCACCGCCGGTGTGGTCGTAGTCGCGTCGCCTGCCAAAATGCGACCGAGATCGCCAGCTACGGTCACTTTTCCCAAGTCGAGCAACGCACCGCCGTCGGAGCTGGTCGCATCAATGTAGCCCACGTTCACACGCCCATCGCCGCCTGTCGGGCCGCGCTTGGCGGTGACGCTGAGATCCGTCCCAGCAAATCCGGCCGAACTGCTGAGATTGATGGTTTGAAGCTGGCGCGGATTCGCCGCGGCAGGATCGCTGAACGTGAGCACCGCAGCGAGGTCGGCATTGGTGCCCTTGCTCGTTTTCACGGTGACGATGTCCCCATCCACATCGGTAAATGTGAACACCGCGGCTGGCGCGATTCGGGGTTCGAGGGGTTCGATCGAGGGAAGGGTGTTTTTGCGGAGAAAATGAAGCGTTTTCATATTAATAACTACTCATTGCGCATCCTGGCAGCGCAAGCCAAACGGCCATTGCTGAATGCTCCACATTTTTTGCCTCGCACGTAGTCCACAAAGTTCGCCGAGTAACCAATCACCAATCACCGATCACGGGTTTGCGTTTCAGTGTGGACTTTTCCCAGCCGGGTGAGGCAGGGTGCGGGAGCGGTATGAGGAAAACAAAAATCATCGCCACACTCGGGCCGGCGACGGAAGGGCTCGGGAGCATACAGGGGTTAATTACAGCGGGGGTGGATTGCTTTCGCCTGAATATGAGCCATGCGGCGCATGATTGGGTGCGGGTGACGGTGCCGCGCATCCGCTCGGCGGCGCGTGAACTGGGGCGGGTGGTGGCCATTTTAATGGATACGCAAGGGCCGGCGATCCGGACGGGGGATTTGCCGGCGAAGCTGGTGCTGAAGCCGGGGGATGTGTTTGAGTTCACGGTGCGGGGGGAGCGGAGTGAGGAGGCGTTTAGTGTGGATGTGAATTACGACGGGCTGGTGGAGGATATCGCGGTGGGGGATACGGTGCTGGTGGATAATGGGGTGATTCACATGCGGGTGCTGTCCAAGGCGGGGAACAAGCTGCGCTGTGAGGTGCTGACGGAGGGGGTGATGGGTTCGCGCCGGCACATCAATCTGCCGGGGGTAAAGGTGAATCTGCCGCCGCTGACGGAGAAGGATTTGGCGGATGTGGAGCTGGGGGCGGAGTTGGGGGTGGATTTTGTGGCGCTGAGCTTTTGCCGGGAGCCGGGGGATGTGGAGGTGCTCCGCAAGGTGCTGGGCGAGCACGGGAGCACGGCGCGCATCGTGGCGAAGATCGAGGACCAGCTCGCGGTGAAGAATATCGTGGGGATTATTGATACGGCGGATGTGATCATGGTGGCGCGGGGGGATCTGGGCATCGAGTGCCCGATGGAGGAGTTGCCAATCATCCAGCGGCGGATCGTGAAACGGTGCATCGAGCACGGGCGACCGGTGATCGTGGCGACGCATATGCTGGAGAGTATGATCGTGAATCCCATCCCGACACGCGCGGAGGTGACGGATGTGGCGAACGCGGTGTTTGAGCAGGCGGATGCGATCATGCTCAGCGGCGAAACCGCCGCCGGGAAATATCCGGTGAAGTGCGTGGACGTGCTCAACCGCATTGCGCTCCGCATCGAGCACAGCGGCGGGCTGGGCTTTGCGGAAAATGCGCAGCTCGACAACGACCGCGAGAAGACCGTGCGCAGTGCCGTGGTGCTCGCGAACAGCGTGCCCGACGCGAAGATCGTGAT
This sequence comes from Verrucomicrobiia bacterium, assembly GCA_040376335.1. Classification (GTDB taxonomy): domain Bacteria; phylum Verrucomicrobiota; class Verrucomicrobiia; order Chthoniobacterales; family Chthoniobacteraceae; genus SXWH01. The sequence continues at coordinate 3,894 of JBEIQV010000037.1, forward strand.
TTTCACCCGGCGCGGCGGGATGGCCGCCTACGTGGCAGGGCAGCGTCCGAACTACGCGGACATCTTCGCCTTTGCGCCGACGTGGGAGCTGTGCCGCAAGCTGGCGCTGCTCCGTGGCGTGCAGCCGATATATCTGCCGTTCGACGTGACGCCCGAGCGCACGCTGGCGACGGCGGAGAAGCATCTCATCGAACGCAAACTCGTGAGCAGCGGCGACCATCTCGTGGTGGTGAGCGATATTTTCGCAGGCGAGGATCGCTTCGACAGCATCCAGCTCCGCCGCGTGCCGTAGGCAGGGCGAGAAGCGCGGACTTCGTGTCCGCGCTCGACTTCCGCCATCGCTCCGGCGAAACGCCCCGTGCGCAAATGAAGGCTCTCTTTTTAACCAACGAATATCCACCGACGATCTACGGAGGCGCGGGCGTCCATGTGGACTACCTCTCGCGCGAACTTGCGAAACTCATCGAAGTCGAAGTTCGTTGCTACGGTGCCGCGCCGCGCGAGCCGCGTCTCGATTTACCTACGCTGAAAGCCACGGGTTACGGTTGCGACACCTCCGCTTACACCGCGCCGAAGCAACTCCACTCCGTCTTCGCCGCTGCGCAGCGGTGTCTCGACTGGAATACCACCGCCGTGGACGCCGACATCGTCCATCTCCACACTTGGTATACGCACCTCGGCGGCATTTTCGCGAAGCTCAACTACGGCATCCCGCTCGTGCTCACCGTTCATTCGCTGGAGCCGCTGCGGCCTTGGAAGCGCGAGCAACTCGGCGGCGGCTACGACTTTTCCTGCTGGGTGGAAAAGACCGCCATCGAAATGGCCGACGCCGTCATCGCCGTCAGCGCCGAGACGAAAGCGGACATCCACCGCCTTTTCCAAGTCCCCGACGAACGCGTGCCGGTGATCCACAACGGCATTGATCTCGACGAATACCGCCGCGTCACCACCACTGCCGCGCTAGAGAAATACGGCATCAACCCGAGCGAACCCTACGTGCTCTTTGTCGGACGCATCACACGGCAGAAAGGAATCATCCACCTCGTCAACGCCATCGAACACATGGCGCCCGGCTACCAAATCGTCCTCTGCGCCGGAGCCCCGGACACCCCCGAAATCGCCGCCGAGATGCGCGCTGCAGTCAACGCCGCGCAGACCAAGCGCCCCGGCATCGTCTGGATTGATCAAATGGTGAGCACGCCGGAGAAGATCGAACTTTACTCCCATGCCGCCGTCTTTTGCTGCCCCTCGATTTACGAGCCCTTCGGCATCATCAACCTCGAAGCCATGGCCTGCGAAACCGCCGTCGTCGCCAGCGCAGTCGGCGGTATCAAGGAAGTCGTCGTCCACGGTGAAACCGGCTACCTCGTCCATCTCGAACAAATGACCGCAAGTCCCTTCGAAGCCGTGAATCCGCGTCAGTTCGCCCGCGACCTCGCCGAGCGGATCAATTTCCTAATGACCAACCCCTCCATCCGCACCCGCATGGCCGCCGAAGGACGCAAGCGCGTCGAGGAACACTTCGGCTGGCCCGCCATCGCCCAGCGCACCGTGACGATCTACGAGAGCTTGGTGAAAAAGTAGTCCGATTACATTCCCCAGCAGAAGGGGTCGGTGTCGTCTAGGAGGAGGGTGGTCTCGGCGGTGATGTGGGCGGTGCCGGTGATGGTGGGGGCGATTTTGCCGGTGGGGCGATCCAGCCAGCGGTAGGTGCCGGTGAGTTTGCTGCCGATGATGCTTTCCTGAGTCCACATGTCGCCCTCGATGAGGGTGCCTTCGGCGGCGAGGCAGGCGAGTTTGGCGCTGGTGCCGGTGCCGCAGGGGGAGCGGTCATACGCGCCGCCGGGGCAGAGGACGAAGTTGCGGGAGTCGCCGCCGCTTTGGGCGGGGCCTAAGAGTTCGATGTGATCCACTTCGGGGTAGCCGTTTTCATTGACGGTGTGGCGGACGCGCGAGGCGAATGTGGTGAGGCTGGCGGCGTCGGCATGGCGGAGTTGCTGGCCGTGGTCGGCGGTGAGGAAGAACCAGTTACCGGCCCAGGCGAGGTCGCCGGTGATTTTGCCGTGGCCGGGGATGTCCACGCCGATGGCGCGGGCGGCGCGCCAGCTCGGGACGTTGGCGACGCTGACGGTGCCGTCGCCGTGCAGGGTGGCGGTGACGGTGCCGACGTTGGTCTCGATGCGATGGGCGCCTGCGCGGATTCGCCCGAGGTGTGCAAGCGTGACGATGAGGCCGATGGTGCCGTGCCCGCACATGCCGAGGACGCCGACGTTGTTGAAAAAGATGACGCCGGTTTCGCAACTCGCATCTGCCGGAGGGACGAGCATTGCGCCGACGAGGACGTCGTGCCCGCGCGGCTCGCAGACGACGGCGCGGCGAAAGGCGTCGTGTTGCGCACGGAAGACGCGCGCCTGCTCGGCGACGTTTCCTTTCCCTAAGTCCGGTCCGCCCGCGACGACGACGCGCGTGGGTTCGCCGCCAGTGTGGGAGTCAATGGTGGTGATGCGGCGCATGAGATTCAGATGAGGCGTGACAGGACGCGGAGGCCGGGCACGCGGCGAAAGTCGGCGTCGTGAGTGAGCACGGCCGCGTTGGATTCGAGCGCGCAGGCGGCGATGACGAGGTCGGTGAGTTGCATGACGCTTCCGCGCCGATCCAGCTCCCACGCGAGCTTGTGGGTGCGTTCCCAAAGGGTGTTCAGCGTGGGAATATAGAGCATACAGCCGAGGTAGTCCGCCATGCGACGATGTGCGTTCTTGTGTTTCATGCCGCGCAGGACTTCGGCCATCACGACGCCGCAGGTGAGCAGTTCCCAGTTGTCGGAGAAAGCTGCCAGTTCCTCGAGTGGGTCTCTGTTTTCGCGCAGTCTGCCGATGTAGAAGCTGCTATCTACGAGTGCTCTTTTTAGCATACTTCACGGGAGTTTCGGCAACACGGGCTGTCTCTTCGGGGACGGGATCTTCCCACGCGGTTTTTAATTCATGGGGTTTCAATCCCAGTCCTTTTTTGCCTAGTTCCGTGAGCCTGTGTCTCCGCACCATTTCGTTGAGCGCGGTTTCGACAGCCTTGGTCTTGCTGGCGACGCCGGTGATCTTCACCACCTCGGCGAGCACGTCCTCGTCTATGTGCATGGTCATTTTCATAATGGCGCAGAGAGTATGGCATCCATGCCATACCGCAAGCGGGAATCTGTTTTTCTACGGCAGATGCTCCTCGTGGTTCTCCTCGGTGAGTTTTGGGAATTTGCGATGGAGGAATTTCTCGAAGGGGCGGCCCAGCACGAGGACGAGCAGTGTAAAGCCGGTGCCCACGAGTGCGCCGGACCAGACGCCCGCGCCACAGAGGATTCCCAGCGCGGCGGAGAGCCAGATGGTGGCGGCGGTGGTGAGGCCGTGGATGCGCGTGCCGCTGTTGTCGCGGATGATGACGCCCGCGCCGATGAAGCCAACGCCGGTGATGATTCCCTGCACGGCGCGGCTCACGGCATTTGCGTCTGCGGCTTGTCCCGCTTCAGCGCCGAGCGAGATGCCGATGCTCGCCAAAGTGGTGAGCGCAGCGCCGAGTGCGACGAGGGCGTTGGTGCGAAGACCTGCGGGCTTGCCGCGCAGTTCGCGGTTCACGCCGAGCAATGCTCCGATGAACACTGCGCTGCCGAGGCGCAGCATGATTTCCGTCCACCCGAGCAGCTTCAGCGGGTCCATGGTCATTTCTTTTTCGGCAGTTTGGGCCGGGCGGCGATTCCGTCGTGGATGACTTTCAGCACGCGCTTGCGTTCTGCGCCGGTAAGCGGGAGTCGTGGCGCGCGTGTCCACTCCGTGCCGAGGCCGCATTCCTGCACGCAGAGTTTGATGTATTGGACGAACTTCACGTTTGTATCGAGGTGCAGCAGCGGCGTGAACCAACGGTAAATCGGCAGCGCTTTCTCCCACTCGCCGCGCTGCATCAGTTCCCACAGGTATTGATTTTCCGCAGGAAAGGCGATGCCGGTGCCAGCGACCCAGCCGTCAATCCCCAGCACGGCGGATTCCATCGCGAGCGGGTCCACGCCGGTGAACAGCGCGTAGCGATCGCCGCAGACGTTGTGCAGGTCGGTGATGCGCCGCGTGTCGCCGCTCGATTCCTTGAGTGCGACGAAATTTTTCACCGTCGCGAGCTGCGCGAACATCTCGGGTGTGACGTCGTTTCCGTAGCTGATCGGGTTGTTGTAAATCATGATGGGCAGCGCGGTGCTCTTCGCCACGGTGCGGAAATGCGCCATCGTCTCGGCGGGGTCGGGCGTCTTGTAGCACATCGCGGGCATCACCATGAAGCCGTCGGCACCGAGGCGCTCGCAGTCCTGCGCATACAACACGGCCTCGGCGGTGGAAGTCTCTGCCACGCCACTGAGCACGGGCACGCGACCATCCACGACCTCCACGCCCAGCGCGAGCACCTGGCGTTTTTCCTCCGCAGTGAGCATCTGGTTTTCCCCCAGCGAGCCGAGCATGACGAGGCCGCTGACACCGCTCCCGAGCAGCACTTCGATGTGGTTTGCGGTCGCTTTCATATCGAGCGAGCCGTCGCGTTTCATTTGTGTGGTGATGGCGGGGAAGACCCCGCTCCAAAAAGGTTTTGCCATAGAGCGACCCACATCAGCCGTGCGCGGCGTGATTCACAAGCGAGAAAGCAAGATGCCGCACCGGAACGATGAAATACAAAGGACGGATCGCGACGGTTGACAGGAAAGTTTCGTCCGCTAGCCTCCGCCCCCTTTTCTATGGCAAAAATCTATACTGACAAAGATGCCGACCTCGGCGTTCTCAAAGGCAAAACATGTGCGGTGATCGGCTTCGGCTCACAAGGCCACGCCCACGCGCTCAATCTCAAAGAGAGCGGCGTGAAGGTCATCATCGGCCTCTACCCCGGCTCCAAATCCGCAGCGGTTGCAAAGCAACGCGGCTTCGAGGTTTTTGAAACCGGTGAGGCAGTAAAGAAGGCCGACGTGATTTTTGTCGCAGTGCCGGATACGAAAATCCCAGCGTGCTTTGAAAAGGACATCCGCCCGAATTTGACCAAGGGCAAGACGCTGCTGTTCAGCCACGGCTTCGCGATTCATTTCAAGACCATCGTTCCGCCGAAGGATGTGGACGTCATCATGGTCGCTCCGAAAGGCCCTGGCCATATCGTCCGTCGCCAGTTCACCGAGGGCAAAGGCGTGCCTGCGCTGATCGCCGTTTATCAAAACCCCAGCAAGAAGGCGAAGAAGGTCGCGCTCGCTTGGGCGAAGGGCGTGGGCGGCACGCGCGGCGGCGTGATCGAGACGAGCTTCAAGGAAGAGACCGAGACGGATCTTTTCGGCGAACAGACCGTTCTTTGCGGCGGCGCGAGCGCGCTGGTGCAGGCTGGCTTTGAGGTGCTCACCGAGGCGGGTTACTCGCCGGAGATGGCATATTTCGAGTGCTTGCACGAACTGAAGCTCATCGTGGATTTGATGAATGAAAGCGGCATCGCCGGGATGCGTTTCTCGATTTCTGAAACTGCCAAGTGGGGCGACGTGCTCATCGGGCCGAAGATCATTGATAAGTCCGTGAAGGCACGCATGAAAGTCGCGCTGAAAGAAATCCAGAGCGGTAAATTCGCCAAGGACTGGGTGAAGGAATACAAAGGCGGCTACAAGAAATACAACGCGCTGCTCAAGAAGGGCGAGAAGCACCCCATCGAGAAGACGGGCGCCAAACTTCGCGCGCTGATGCCTTGGATTCAGAAGAAGAATCTCAAAGGCGCTCAAGCCGCTTACTAAGTGCAGACGCGGGTTTTTACGCCTGCAAAATGAGCGAGATTTTATTCAACGCGAGGATGACTCGCGTGTCTGAACGTGCGTGAATAACAAAGCGTCACTTGCCAAGCATGGCAGGCCTGATACTTCTCGCGCCCCTGCGTTTCGGCGATGTGCGTCGCATGTCGGTCGGGGCAGTGCTTTGTGAACGAATAATCCCATGATCAGCGTCAAAAACCTGAGCAAAAAATACGGCTCCTTCACCGCAGTGAACGACATCAGTTTCGAGGTGGAGAAGGGCGAAATCGTCGGCTTCCTCGGCCCGAACGGGGCGGGCAAAAGCACGACGATGAAAATGCTCACGGGCTACCTGCCGCCTACATCAGGCGCGGCGAGCATCGCGGGGTTTGATGTTTTCGAAAAGAGCATCGAGGCCCGTCGGCACCTCGGCTATCTACCGGAGAATACACCGCTCTATCTCGATATGCGCGTGAACGAATACCTGCGCTACCGCGCTCATTTGAAAGGCGTCGCGCGCGGGAAAGTTTCGGAGGCCGTCGGCGAGGCCATCGAGCTCTGCTCGTTGCGCGATGTAGAGAAAAAGATGATCGGCGCGCTTTCAAAGGGCTATCGCCAGCGCGTGGGTCTGGCGGATGCACTGGTGCATGATCCGGATTTGCTCATTCTGGACGAGCCGACGATTGGTCTCGATCCGAATCAAATCCGCAGCGTGCGCGAATTGATCAAAAACCTCGCACAGCGGCGCACGGTTTTGATCAGCACGCATATTTTGCCAGAGGTAGAAATCATGTGTTCGCGCGTGATCGTCATTCACAAAGGGAAAATCCGCGCTAGCGATACGGCTGAAAATCTTCTCAAAAACCACCGCGCTGCCGGGCAACTGCGCATCGAGGCGAAAGCCGGGCCGGAAGCGCGCGAGGAATTTGGACGCATGGCTGGTGTGAAGGATGTGCAGGTGGAACAGGATGGCGAATTCACCACTTTCACACTCCGTCTCGATGCGAATGCTGATGTTTCGGAGGAAGCGTTCCGCCTCGCCGCAGACCGCAAATGGAACGTCCGCGAACTCGTGCGAAAACGCGCGACACTCGAAGATGTTTTCGTCGAACTCACCCACTCGGATATTTAAACCATGCGCACTCTATTCCACCTGACCGCCCGCGAGGTGAAGAGCTTCTTTTACTCGCCCATCGCCTACGTGATGCTGGTGATCTTCCTCGCGCTCAACGGCGTCGCTTTCTACTACGCAGTGCAGACACTCACGAAGATTCCCGCCGATGAATCGGTCGTCTTCGTCACTTTCTTCAGCCCGTTTTTCGTCTGGCCGTTCATCCTCATCATGCCGCTGCTCACGATGCGCGTTTTTGCGGATGAATTCCGAATGGGAACCATCGAATCCCTCACGACTGCGCCTGTGAAAGACTGGCAGGTGGTGATGGCGAAGTTTTTTGGAGCGCTCGTGTTTTACGTCGTCCTGTTCATTCCGACGTATTGCTATTTTTTCTTCTACAAATGGTTTACCGGCATCCCTGCCGCGTTCGCTGCCGGGCCGTATTGGGGAAGTGCTCTGCTGCTATTGCTGGCCGGAATGTTTTTCATCTCGATGGGCTGCCTGGCTTCCGCGCTGAATCGCGAGCAGATCAACGCAGCAGCGATGTCGCTCGTGATGACGGTGCTCTTCATTTTCCTCGCTGCGCTGCCGGATTTCTTCGTGGGAAAAAACGAGGAGGAAACAAAGTGGCTCACGCATTTCATTGGCTACATCTCGTTCTTCGAGCATCTGCCTACATTCTGTCGTGGTATCATAGATACGCGGCCCATCGTCTTCTATCTCTCGCTCACCGCACTTTTCCTTTTCATCACTCACCACGTCTTCCAGGCACGGAAGTGGAAATCCCAAGCCATGTCTGACCCAGCATCAAAACCCGTTGGTATCAATCGCGGCCTCATCGGCACAAACGTCGTCATTCAGATCGTTGTCCTGATCGCGCTCGTGTTCATGGCAAATTATGTCTCCTACCGACAGTTCAAGCGGGCGGATTTTTCGCGCGATTCCAAATACTCGCTCGCCGGCCAGACGCGTAATTTGCTGAAGGCGCTGAAAAAACCGGCTCATGCCTACGTGGTCTTCAACAACGGCGCTGCCGACATGGCGATGTTCATGGATCCGGACTCGCAAATTTTCGCCGCAGTGATGGGCGACCTGACGACCTTACTGCGCGAATATCAGCTCAACTCGGATGGTAAGTTTGAATTCGAGATCGTGAATCCCTACGCCGAGAGCAAGCGGGCGGAGGAGTTGATGACCAAATACAAGGTTGGTGAGACCGAGAGTGTGCTCATTCTCGAATACGACGGACGCAGCAAATTTCTCACAGGAAAAGACCTCGGCGAAATCGAGCGGGGTCGCGACAACGCAAGGCTCAAAGGCTTCAAGGGCGAGCGCGCAATCACCAGCACGCTTCTCGGTCTCTATGATGCGAAGCCGAACAAACTCTTTTACGTAACCGGGCATGGAGAGCCGGATTGGGACGGCAAAGCGATGCTGTATTTCCGCGAGACGATGGAGCGTCAAAATGTGAAGGCCGAGAAACTGAGTCTTGCCGATGTGGAGGCTGTGCCTGCTGATGCAAGCGTAGTGATGATCAACGGCCCGCGTTTTGATTTCAGCGAGCGCGAGATGAAATTGCTTGGCGACTACTGGGAGAAAAAAGGGCGCATTATTGTATGCAGCGGCTGGTCTGCGAAACCGCTGGAGCAGCTCAATGGATGGCTCGCCGAACGGGGCGTCCGCCCGCAAAATGACTGGGTCAACAAGAGCGGGCGCACAGCCACGGGAGAGCCTGCACTGTATGAAATGGTAGGAATTTTTCCGAAGAATCCCATCTCGATTCTCAAGTTAATCAGCGGAGTCGCCATCCGTCTCGGTGACCCTACGGTTTCGCCTACACAGTCCCTGCTACTGGATCAAAACAAGCAGCAGGCGGACAAACTCACGCTCACCCCGCTGCTCACTGCGCCCGAGGGTTTCTGGGGCAAGGTGGATTTGGATCCGAAGAGTCAGGAGTTGCCATACTTTGACCCCAAAAAAGATCACCAAGGCCCTCTCACTCTCGCTGCCGCTTGCGTGAAAGGCGCGCCCGCCGACCCATCCGTGAAAGTGGAGACGCCGCGTCTCGTCGTGATCGGCAACTCTTCAATCTTCACCACGCGTCCGATGGAAGAAAGCGGAGTCGGTGAAACTTTCGCCATCGGAATTTTCAACTGGCTACTCGATCGCGAGGAACTCACAAATATCGCGCCACGCGAGAAATCCACCAAGATACTACGCTTGGACGAAGACCCCGAAAAAGAAACCCGCAAACTGAAGATTCTGGCACTCACCGTCATCCTCGTCGTGCCGCTTATTTTCGCCATGATCGGAGCGGTCGTGTGGGCGCGGCGGCGATACTAGTTTTCCGACATGAAGACCAAACACACTCTCATCCTGCTCGTCCTCGCGGCGGCTGCTTTCGCCTACGTGTGGCTTGTCGAAAAAGAGCGACCTTCGAGCAATGAGGCGCTCGACAAGGCTGGCCTCGTCAGTGAATTCGAGCGCAACGACATTGATGCGATCACCATCCGTAACGCCGCCGGCACCATCGAACTTCGCAAGCGCGACGGGCACTGGTTTATGGATGCGCCCGTGAAGGATCGAGCTGAGGAATTCGCCATCACTCAGCTCTTCACGACGTGCGAAAAACTGCGCAGCGAAACGTCACTCGCAGACACGAAGGAGAACCGCGACAAGTGGAAGGAATGGGGTGTTTCCAAGGGAGATACTGCCGTCAAGTTTGTCGGCTCAAAGGGCGTGCAGGAGATTATCGTGGGTAAGGACACCGTTTATGAAGGTAGAAACTACGTTCGAGCCGAGGGATCAAAAATCGTCCACGTCATCAAAAAGAACCTCAAGGACGACCTAGGCAAGACTCCCGACTATTTCCGCGATAAACGGCTTGCTGACCTTACTCCTTTGCAAGTCTCGAAACTCGTCATCAAGAGCGCAAAGGGGGAATTCGAGTTAGAGAAGAAAGGAAGTCACTGGTCGCTCGTGCGTCCGCTCAAGGCGCGCGCAGATGACCAAAAAGTCGCCGACCTGATCGCCAATGCAACGACCGCGCGCATCGAGGAATTCGTGAGCGAGTCGAAGGATCCCGGGGCATTCGGGCTTACCGAACCGCGTGCAACGATCACTTTCACCGCCGAAGGCGTGAAAGAACCCGTGGTGCTGCAAATCGGTGCCGTAAAACTTGAAAAGAAGGATGAAAAAAAAGAAGGTGATGAGCCGAAAATTTCGGTAGCGCGACCCGCTCCTGCCCATGTCTATGTGAAGCTGAGCACGCGTGATGGCGTGGTCACAGTGCCTGCGGCTATCGAGAGTCTCATCAACACACAACCAAACGATCTGCGCGACCAGAGCCTCATGCGTGTGCAAAGCGATATGGTGGATCGCATCACCATCGAGGTGCCGGGCAGGGAAAAAATAGTGCTAGCGCGAAATGGGGAGGCATGGGTGCGCAAGCAGGATGGCAAAAGCGACACACCCACGAACAGCGGAGCGGCAAACAAACTGTTGAATGATCTCATTAGCACGAAAGTCGCGCGCTTTGTGGCCGACATGGCGAGTGAAATGAAAGGTTTCGGACTCGATCAGCCGCAGGCAACGGTGACTTTGAGCAGCTACTCGACGGAGGGCACGCCCGAGTCCAAGCCCGGCGATAAACCCATCGTGAAAGTCCTACTGGGGAAGTTTGAGGGAGACGCTGGCTATGCGAAACTCGACGACGAACCCTTCATCGTGGCTGTTCCGAGAGCGCTGCTTGATGGAGTGTGGACGGACCCTTTGCAATGGCAGGATCTGAGAATTCTCGATTTGAAAAAGGCGGACATTGTCGGATTCGAAATCACACGGACTGGCCAGCCAGCATTGAATCTCGTCTTTGAAAAGGAAAAGGGCTGGAAACTCGCTAAGGGCGACAGTGTGGTGAATCAAAATGCCGCGCAATCGCTGGCGAACACGCTCACGGCACTGCGCGCGGTGCGCTGGGTGGGCGCGACCGATGTCGTGAAGCATGGTTTTGAAAAACCGAATCTCATCGTCATGTTCAGGCTCGCCGACAAGAAGACCGGCAAGATCACCATCGGAGGTAGCACGGCGGATGAGTTGTGGCTCACGACCATTGAGGGAAAGACCGGCACGTTCCTGATGAGCAAGCCGGATTTCGATGCACTCAATGCTGCGCTCATCGAAACGCCGAAACCCACGGCGAATGTTGTAAAGCCGGGAGAGCCAGCCGTTGCAACGCCGCCAGTCGGCGTAACAACTCCGCCCGCACCCATCGAACCTGCAAAGGTGACAGAGACTCCGAAGCCAACCGAAGTTCCTGCGCAAACCACAAAGCCCGCGCCAGAGTCTGCGCCGAAGCCCTAAGCGCGGCGGGCGGTGTAGAGTGAGACGATGCCGCCGGTGAGTGGTCGGCACTGGGTTTCGTCGAAGCCTGTGCTGGCGATGAGGCGACTCATCGCTTCGCCCTGCGGAAATTCCTCGATGGATGCGCCCAAGTATTCATACGCGCCCTTTTCTCCAGTGAGCAGGCCGGCGAGGAAAGGCACGATGCGATGGAGATAGATACGGTAGAGCCAGCGCAGTGGCGCTCGCGGCACGGAAAAATCCAGCACCAGCAAATGTCCGCCGGGGCGCAGCACGCGGGCGAATTCCGCGAGCGCACGTTCCATGTTTTCCATGTTGCGCAGGCCGAAGGCTACGGTGAGGACATCAAATTCACCGTTGGAAAATGGAAGATTCATTGCGTCGGCCTGCACGAGGTTAGTGAGGCCTTTGCTCCGGGCCAGGTCCAGCATCGGCTGGCAGAAATCAGCGCCAACAATTGTGGCCGTCGGGCATTGTTTTGTGATGGCCAGCGCCAGATCGCCGCTGCCGGTGGCCATATCCAGAATGCGCTTTGGAGCCCAACTGTGCACGATTTTTGCCGCCCGTCGGCGCCATAGAAAATCGAGTCCACCACTGAGTAGATGATTCGCCAGATCGTAGCGTCCTGCAATTGCACCGAAGAGGCGCTGGACGATTGGCCCCTTGCCGGGTTCCGGCTTGGGACTTGGTTTAGTGGCGATATCGGTCACGAAGGAGGCATATCCCGTGCTAAGTAGGGCGTCGAACGAAACCTGCGACGACAGCCCATCGCAAATGTCCTTACTTCAAAATTCTCCTGCAAAAATTCTCATCGTTGATGATGAGCCATCGAATGTCCGCCTGCTCGAGCGGATGTTGGACCTTTTTGGTGGGCTCGAATACCGCACAACTACGGACCCTCGCGAGGCGGTGTCTATGTTCGCCGAGTTCCAGCCCGATCTCGTGCTCACTGATCTCCATATGCCACATATTGACGGCTACGGACTCATGGAGCAGTTGAGGCAGCTCATCCCGGAAGGTAGCTTTTTACCCATCGTAGTGCTTACAGCGGATATTACTGCGGAAACTCGACGCAAGGCTCTGGCGACGGGTGCCAGTGATTTCATCACAAAGCCGCTAGATACAACGGAGGTGCAACTGCGCATCCGCAACTTGCTGGAAAACCGCTTTCTCAACCTGAAACTCGAAGAGCAGGTCTTGCAACGAACAATCGAACTGGAGCAGGCGCTAGAACAGCTTCGAGCAACACAGAATCAAGTCGTGAAACAGGAGCGTCTCAGCGCGCTGGGGACAATGGCCGGTGGTGTGGCGCATGATTTCAATAACACGCTGACGATGATGATCGGCTACGGCGAGATGTTGCTGCCGTGGTTTGAAAAAGCAGCACCGGATACAAAGGAGCAAACATATCTCAAGCACATCGTCTCAGCCGCGCAGGACGCAACGCATGTCGTAAAACGTCTGCGCGATTTCTACCGTCCCGCTGATGCTGCCGATGTGCGTGTGGCCGTGGACTTGAATCAGCTTTGCGAGCAGGCCATCGGTTTTACCGCTCCGAAATGGAAAGGTGCGTCACGTGCCGCCAGCGCATCTATTGAAGTAGTGCATGATTTCGGCAAAGTGCCGTTCGTGCTCGGTAGCGCACCAGAACTGCGCGAAGTGCTGACGAATCTTATCTTCAACGCCGTGGATGCGATGCCCGATGGTGGAGAGATTTTCGTGCGCACACGCTTGCTGCCCGATCATGTGCGAGTAGATGTGGCTGACAACGGCATCGGCATGACGCCCGAGGAAAAGGTGCGCTGTCTCGAACCATTCTTCACCACGAAAGGCGAAAACGGCACAGGGCTGGGGCTCGCAGTCACCTACGGTATCGTGCAACGCCACGGCGGGAGTATCGAGATCGAGAGTGAAAAAGGACGTGGCACGACATTTTCGCTGCTGTTTCCGGTAGCGGGCTCAGAAGCCAGCGACACGGCGGCGAAATCTGAGCAGCC
>JBEIQV010000062.1:0-13409 GCA_040376335.1 Verrucomicrobiia bacterium
GAAAAGAAAGACAAACGGCAATCGCCGCGTAGTCGGCGCGACCATTCACGCGCACCGTTTGTCGCACCGCATACGCGGTGCATGGGTTGCAACGGGGATCCGTGGGCTGCGTCGCTTGGCTCCTTGCACACGGCTACCGTAGTGGCTGGCGCTACGCGCCAAGATTCCGGCAGCGTGATGGTGAAAATCGCCTTACTGCGGCGGGGTTTTGCTGTAGCCGGGGAAGGTGATGTCGGTATTCGGCAGTGCGGCGCACAGTTCGCGCAGTGCCGCGTCGGGGATTTTGTCGCAGCCGTCAAGGTCGAGCGTTTGCAGGCCGGTGAGGCCCTTCAGACCGTCCACGTTTTGCAGCGCGTCGCAGCCCCATAAGTTGAGCGTTTGCAGGGCGGTGAGGTCTTTGAGGCCATCCACATTTTGCAGAGCGAAGCAGTTGCGGAGGTCGAGCGTTTGCAGGGCGGTGAGGCCCTTGAGGGCGTCAAGGTTTTCGTCCTTACATCCGTAAGCACTCAATTCCGTGGGATTGAGATGGTGGAGCATTTCGCGGTAGTGGCCAAGGCCGGGGTCTCTTCCCATCCAAAGCCCGCGCTCGTGCGCTCCCCATGTTTCCTTTTTGAACGCGTTGTGCCAATCCCGCTTGATGAGGCTGATGCCGTCATCACACGTCCAATCGAACCCCGCCTCCTTCGCCTCGCGGACGGCGTTGTTGTAGGCGTTGAGTTTCCACACCTGCCAGCCGATGACGGCGACAAACAAGATGATGAGCACGCACCAGAGCTTCTTCCCAAAGCTGCTCTCGCTTTTCGTGGTGTGCCCGTCTTTCACGCGAGCCTTCTGCCCCACGCCGCGAACGATGACAAGGCGCGAAGGGGATTGCTGAATACCGCCTTACTGCGGCGGGTTCTTGGTGCCGTCGGGGAAGGTGATGATGGTCTTCGGCAAAGCGGCGCGCAGTTCGCGCAGCGCGGCGGGGGGGATTTTATCGCAGCGACTGAGGTCGAGTTCTTTCAGTCCGGTTATCCCTTTTAACCCATCCACGTTTTGCAGCGCGGTGCTGTTGATGCTGATCTGTTGCAGCCCAGTGAGGTCCTTGAGACCGTCCACGTTTTGCAGCGCGGGCCAGCCGGCGAGGTCGAGCCTTTGCAGGGCGGTGAGGCCCTTGAGATCGTCCACGTTTTGCAGCGCTGGGCATCCGCCGACTTCTAGCTCTTTCAGTCCAGTGAGGCCCTTCAGTATGTCCACGTTTTCATCTGCCCAAAAACTCAATCCCGTGGGACGGAGACAGTGGAGCATTTCGCGGTAACGGCCAAGGTCGGGGACTTTTCCCATGTAAAGCACGCGAGCGTGCGGGCCCCATGTTTCCTTTTTCAGCGCATTGTGCCAGTCCTGCCGGATGAGGCTGATGGTGTCCTCGCACGTCCACTCGAACCCCGCCTCCTTCGCTTCGCGGACGGCGTTGTTGTAGGCGTTGAGCTTCCACACCTGCCAGCCGATGCCGCCGAGGAAGAGGACGATGAGCACGCAACAAAGCTTCTTCCCAAAGCTGCTCTCGCTTTTCGTGGTGTGCCCGTCTTTCACGCCAGCCTTTTGCCGCACGTGGAGATCATTGACAAGGCGCGAGGGAGCGCTGGCTCAGGCGAGGATGCCTTTGACGACTTTGCCATACACATCCGTGAGGCGGTAGTCGCGGCCGGTGTGGCGGTAGGTGAGGCGTTCGTGGTCGAGGCCGAGGAGGTGGAGAATGGTGGCGTGGAAGTCGTGCACGTGGACGGGGTCTTTGGCGACGTTGATGCCGTAGTCGTCGGATGCGCCATAGACGCTGCCTGCATTCACGCCCGCGCCGGCGAGCCACGAGGAATAAACCCAGTGGTGGTGTTCGCGGCCTTTGGCGTCGGCTTTTTCGACGAAGGGCGTGCGGCCAAACTCGGTGGTCCAGACGACGAGGGTGTCGTCCAACATGCCACGCTGCTTCAAATCCATGAGCAGGCCGGCGATGGGCTGGTCCACGTTTTTTGCAAGGGGGACGTGGTCTTTCATGTCGCCGTGGGCGTCCCAGTTTGCGGAGGAGCCACTGTCGATCAACTCGACGAAGCGGACGCCGTGTTCGGCGAGTCGGCGTGCGATGAGGCATTGCCAGCCGAAGCCGGTGGTCTGCCCGCGCTGCAATCCGTAAAGGGCGAGGGTGGCGTCGCTTTCCTGCGAGAGGTCGAAGACGTGCGGCACTTCCATCTGCATGCCAAACGCGGTCTCGAAGGAGCGGATGCGGGCGTCGAGAAGCGGGTCGCCAGCGCGGGTGGCGAGGTGGCGCTGGTTCATGCGGCGCATTTCCTCCAGTTCCATCTCCTGCAAGCGGCTGGTGGTGCGGCGCTGAACGTTGGCGATGGGTTCGCTGCCGGGGACGACGAGCGTGCCCTGATGCGCCCCGGGCAGGAAGTCGCTGCCCCAGACCTGCCCGCCTGCGTAGGGGGATTTCGGCGCGATGACGACGAAGGACGGGAGGTTGTTGTTTTCCGTGCCGAGTCCGTAGCTGACCCACGAGCCGATGCTGGGCCGCGCGAAGGTGAACGAGCCGGTGTGGATGCCGAGCGTGGCCTCGTAGTGGTTCGTGTGGTCGGACTTCATCGAGCGGATGACGCACAGGTCGTCCACGCAGTCGGCGATGTGTGGAAAGAGCGAGCTGACCTCCGTGCCAGATTTGCCGTGGCGCGCGAAGTCAAACAGCGGGCGCTTGAGGAACATTTGGTAGTCCCCTTTCCGCCCTTGGTATTCGTTGATGGAAGTCGTCTTCCCTGCATCGGTGAAGAGGCGCGGCTTCGGGTCCCACGAATCGACGTGCGACACACCGCCGCTCATGTAGAGGAAGATGACGCGCTTCGCCTTCGGCGGAAAATGCGAGGCGCGCGGCGCGAGAGGATCGGCGGGTGCGGCGTCACTGCCGAGCAGTTGCGAAACGAGGCCGGGCAACAACATGGAGCCACCCACCATCGAACGGAGAAATCCGCGGCGGGTCGGGCAGAAGTGCGTGTCGGGTTTCATTGCGATTCAGTCGAGGTGGAGAAATTCGTTGCTGGCGAACAGCGTGCGAACGTAGGCGGCAAGCGCTACAGCATCCACATTCTTCTCGCCTGCGGTTTTGAGTTCAGCGCGGTAGGCGGCGAGGAATGTGGCGGCTTCGGAGAGTTCGATGTCCGTCGGCGCGCGCCCGGTGGTGAGTCGCCACGCGAGGCGGATGCGCTCCATTTCATCCGAGTGCGCAGCGATGAGCCGCTCCGCGCAACTGCGCGCCTTTTCGTGGACGAACGGTGCGTTCAGAAAATACAGCGCCTGCGTCGGCACGGTGGTAGTGCGGCGGTCGGCGGTGCTGGCGTTAGGATCGGAGCCGTCGAAGAGCGCGAGGAACGGGTGGCGTTTGTTGCGCTGCGTCATGAGATACACGCTGCGCTTGTTGTGTTCATACACCGCGCTGAACGGGGCGTGCTGCGTGAATGCGGCTTTGATGGCCGACGGAAACGGATGCCCGCGCCCCGGCACGAGATCAAGTTCACCGCTGATGGCGAGGATGGAATCGCGCAATTCCTCCGCGCTGAGTCTGCGCCGTGGAAATGCGGCGTAGCTTTCCGCCGGGGCGGTCGCTCCATTTTTCTCCGCGACTTGTGACGCCTGCCGATACGTCGCGCTGAGCATGATCAAGCGGTGCATCGCTTTCACCGACCATCCACTCTCGATGAATTTTGTCGCGAGGTGATCTAGCAATTCGGGATGCGTCGGAAGCTGACCGCGCGTGCCGAAGTCGTTCGGTGTCGTCACGAGTCCGCGCCCGAAATGATATTGCCAGATGCGGTTCACCATCACGCGCGCCGTGAGCGGATTGTCCGGACGCGTGAGCCAGTTGGCCAGTTCGAGACGCCCGCTACCCTTCGTCCCTGCAGGCAGCGGCCCACCGCCAAGCGATGCGATAAAGCCGCGCGCCGTCTCCGCGCCGGGTCGCTCCGGCTCGCCGCGCAACTGCACGCGCACATCGTGCGGCGTGCCCTCCACGACTGCGTAGGCAAGGTCGTCCGGTCCATCTTCGATCAGCGAAACGAGCGAGCGGTCCATTCCCGGCGCATCATCGGCAGCAGTCGGCGGTGTCGTTGATGCCGAGGCGATGGGCTCTTTCTGGATGGCGAAATTATCAATCTCCAATCCCGGTAGCGCAGCGCCCGCCCGCGCCGTGGAATCTAAACCAACATAGTCAATCGAGCCCACCCAACCCGCTGTGAACGGCACGCCGGAAAAAGCCGATCCCCTTTCCGGCATATCCACTTTCCGGCCAAAGGTGCGTGTCCCGAAATCAATCTCAAGTTGCAAATTAACCCATGCTTTCGGTTTCAACTCCGTGAGCACTCTCATCCCATCGCCGGAGCGGAGAGAAATGGCTCCGCCTGAAATGAACACCTCAACAGCAGCCGCCCCCGACTGCGCGCCGAGCCAGAAACGATGCATCCCCGTCGCGCCGGGTTGCGCGCGGAAATCGAGGTTCACGTAAAGCTTCCGATTCTTATCCCCGGCTCGCATCACATGAAGCGACTGACCGAGCCGGTAGTCCACTTCACCGCCCGCGATGCTCGCACCGAAATTTCCAAAAGGATAAAGATTCTTGAACGGACTCTGCGCTTCCCGCGTCACGCTGATTTCCCCTTCCCACATCCACGGAGTCACGAGCACGCCGTAGCTTCCACCCGCCGCGTCCTTCTGCATTTCAAAGTCGCCGTCTGGTTCGCGGAGCGAGCGCAGCACCGCAGGAGGCGCGGATTGTTTTTGCTTAGCCACTTTTGCGGCGACGAGCCTGTCGTATTCGCGCCACTGTCGCTGTGCCTCGTCCGGCGGCAATAGTGGGACCATCGCACGCGATTTGTTCTTTTGCTCGGAACCGGGAAACGCGTAGCGCGTGCTGTCGAAGATGCCGTAGAGCGCGTAGTAGTCCTTCATCGAGACAGGATCGAATTTGTGATCGTGACAGCGCGCGCAGCCAAGGCTCAGCCCCATCACGCTCTGCCCCACGGTATCAATCGTGTCCTGTATCATGAGGTGCTGATATTTCTCCGAATCGAAGCCGAAGCGCCGCGTAATCGCGAGGAAGCCTGTCGCAATCATCCGCTCGGCGAAACGCTCGCGCGGCCCCTGCTCAGCGAGGATGTCGCCCGCGATCTGCTCGCGCAAAAATTCGTCGTAGGGTTTGTCGGCGTTGAACGCATCAATCACGTAATTCCGGTAACGCCACGCGAGGCCCGCCGGATAATCTGCCGTGTCCCCCGCAGTGTCCGCATAGCGCACGACATCGAGCCAGTGACGCCCCCAGCGCTCGCCATAACGCGGCGATGCGAGTAGACGTTCCACCAACGTTGCGTAGGCGTTCGGCGATTCGTCGGCGAGAAAGGCGTCCACTTCCCCCGGCGTCGGCGGCAAGCCCGTGAGATCGTAAGTCGCGCGGCGGATCAGCGTGCGTTTCTCCGCAGCCACAGCGGGCTGCGCGCCGTGCTCCTCCATTTTCCCGAGGATGAAAGAATCCACCGATGTCGCGGGCCACGTCGTATTCTTCGCGACCGGCGCTTGCGGATTTCTGACCGGCTCAAACGCCCAGGGCCGCGCCGCCTTGTTCTTCGCAAGCACGGCGGCGGACGTCTCGGGATACGGCGCACCCATCTTCACCCACGCTGTGAGATCTGCGATGACGGTTTCCGGCAGTTTCTTGCGACCGTCCTTGCTCGGCGGCATCCGCGTGTCCTCATCCTCGTAGCGCACCGCGTGAATGAGGCGGCTCTTCTCCGGCTCACCCGCTGCGACAATCTCTCCATCCGTGCCGCCCTTCAAAAAATCCTCCCGCGTATCCAGTTTGAGCGCACCCTTCACCTTCTTCGCCGTAGCACTGTGGCATTCATAGCAATGCTCCACCAGCACCGGACGGATTCTATTTTCAAAAAAAGTCAGCCGCTCCGCGTCCGACGCCGCCAACGCGGAGGATGCAAAGAGCACGAGCCCAACGATGGGAAGTAGCGTTTTTGCCTTGGGCGGAAAAGTGTCCACGCCACGAATAAACCCTCTGCCCGTGCGATTGGCAGCAACATTATCCAAGCAAAGAAAGACCTGCTGCTGCGCTACTTTCCCGCCAGCGATGGATGGCGCAATAAAGGCTGCACTGAGTTTGCCCGCGAGTTCATGGCGCTGCCTTCCGGTTTTCAAGCAAGGATGTCCTTGATGACATGCCCATGCACGTCGGTGAGGCGGCGTTCGATTCCGTTGTGGTAAAAGCTGAGTCGTTCGTGATTGAGGCCGAGGATTTGCAGAATGGTGGCGTGGAAGTCATAAACCGTGACGACGTTTTCGACCGCCTTGTAGCCGAACTCGTCCGTCGCACCGTAGCTGAGGCCGTGCTTCACACCCGCGCCTGCGAGCCATGCGGTGAACCCGCCTGGGTTGTGGTCGCGCCCGCTCGCGCCTTTTTGAAACGTGGGCATCCGGCCAAACTCCGTGCACCACACGACGAGCGTGTCGGCGAGCAAGCCGCGCTGCTTGAGGTCGGCGAGGAGCGCGGCGGTCGGCTGGTCCATCACTTCGCCGTGCTTCACGTATTGCTCGGCGAGCACTCTGTGTCCGTCCCAATTGCTGACACCCTCGCCGCCGGTCTGATAGGCACCGTTGAAGAGTTGCACGAAGCGCACGCCCTTTTCCACGAGCCGCCGCGCGAGGATGCAGTTGCGCGCATACGCGGCCTTGAGGTCTTTCACGGGATTGCCCGCCTGATCCGCGCCATACATTTTCAAAATGTGCGCGGGCTCGGAGGAAATGTCGGCGACCTCGGGGACGGAAAGCTGCATGCGCGCGGCGAGTTCGTAGCTGGAGATGCGCGCGGCGAGTTCATTGTCGCCGGGAAAACGTTCGAGGTGATGGCGGTTCAGCGTGCCGATGAAGTCGCGCGTGGCGGTGTCGGTCGTCGGCGAAAATGCGGATGGTCGCGCGAGATTGCGCAGGGGCTTGGTGGCGTTGAAGTCCGTGCCCTGAAACGCAGCCGGGAGAAAACCGGAGCCCCAGAAATTTCCCGCCGACTGCGGAGCGCCGCGCGGATCGGGAATGGCGACATACGCAGGCAGCGTGTCGTTTTCACTCCCAAGCGCGTAGGTCGCCCACGCGCCCATGCTGGGAAATCCTTCGAGCGTGAAGCCCGTGCCCATGAAGCTCTCGCCGGGGCCGTGCGTGTTCGTCTTGCCGGTGAGCGAATGGATGAAGCACATCTCGTCCGCGAGCGCGCCGAGATGCGGCACGAGATCAGAGACCATCTTCCCGCTTTGTCCGCGTGGGCGGAACTCCCACGGGCTTTTCGTGAGATTCCCCTGCTCGCCTTGAAACGTGATGATTTTCCCGCCGCCCGGCATCGGCTGTCCGTGGCGTTTGATGAGTTCGGGTTTGAAATCAAACGTGTCCATCTGGCTCACGCCGCCGGAGCAGAAAATCATGAGCACGCGCTTCGCACGCGGCGCAAAGTGCGAGAGACGCGGCGCGTTAGGATTTGCCGGATTGATCTCCGGGCGGATGGGAGCACCCAGCGCGCGGTCGCCCCCGAGCAAATGCGCGAGCGCGATCCCACCGAGCCCGGTGGCGGTGTGCGCGAAAAAATTGCGGCGATTGAGGAAGGGATGCATGGTGCGGTTTTAGAAAACGAAGAGGAACTCGCTGGTATTGTAGAGCGCGCGTGCGAAGGACGGGAGTCCGTGCTCGCCAATCATCGCTGCGGAGCTGGCCTGCTCGAAGGCGTCGGGCGCGCGCGCGTAGAAAAGGCGAAACGCCAGCGCGGCCTGCGCCTCCGGCTGCTCGCCCGCCTCGGCCCGCAGACGTTTCGCGAGGATGTCGGCCTGCTGGAGGACGAAGGTGCTGTTGAACAAATTGAGCGCCTGGAGCGGCGTGTTCGAGCGGCTGCGCCTAGGCATCACGGAGCCGCCGTCGGGGCAGTCGAGGGAACTGAACACGCTGTCCGTCGTCTGCCGGATGCGGAATTGGTAAACCATACGCCGGAACTCGGCGGGCGTGTATTTCTCCTTCGGGAAATAGTGCATCACGTTTTCCTCCACGACATCCATGAGGTAAAAACCCGGGCCGCCCATTTTCAAATCCAGCGCACCGGAGACGGTGAGCATCGAGTCGCGAATCGCCTCCGCCTCCAGCCGGCGCGGCGTGTAGCGCCAGAGCAGGCGGCCATCGGCATCCAGCTTCGCCGCATCAGCTCGCGGCGCGGAGGATTGCTGAAAAGTCGCCGACAGCAGAATGAGCCGCTGGATGTGTTTGATGGACCAGCCGCTTTTCACGAACTCGTCCGCCATCCAGTCGAGCAACTCGGGATGCGTCGGGCGGCTGCCATTCGCGCCGAAGTCGCTCGGCGTATCCACGATGCCGTGGCCGAAAATGTAATGCCACAGTCGGTTCACGAGCACGCGCGCGGTCAGCGGGTTTTGCGGACTCGCGATCCACTCCGCGAGCATCACGCGCCGCCGCTGCTCCGGCTCCTCCACGGCGAGGCCGAGCGTGCCGAGCACGGAGAGAGCATCCGGCGCGACGACCTCGCGCTTTTGCATTGGCTCGCCGCGATAGAGCCGGTGCGTTTTTCCCGGCCGCGAAAAAGTGCCCGCCCAGCCTTTCTCGACGCCGGAGATGGCGGCGATGCTCTTTTTCAAATCAGCGATTTCCGCCTGCACCTTGCGCGCGGCTTCCGCGTCCGGCGGGGAGAGCTGCGCGAGAAATGCGTTTGGGTCGGCTTTGCCGTTGAACGGCTGGCGGTCATCTGAACTCGCGACCGTCTTCCACTGCTCCGGCTCCGCCGCAGCTTCGATTTTATACTGCGTCGCCACGCGGTCGGTGAAACGCCCCTCGCGGTCGCGACCCCACACGATGCGCGCGATGCGCGTCTTCGCGGGCAAATCAATCTGCACCCAGCCCCGACCCGCCGTGTTGGAAATCCAACTGCGGTCGTTGCCCGTCCTGCCGTCATTGATGTGCTCCAGTTTGTGCATCGCGAAACCCGGCAGCGTGCCCGACGCGACCGTCTTTCCGTTCAGCGCCACGTTGCGACCGGCTTCGTCGTAAATCTCCAGCTCATCAATGCACGGCTCGGCAGAGTTCGTCGCGACGATGGTGAACTTCACCGCCACCGCATCCACCGCGGCGAACGTCTCCTCGTTGAGTTTCGCGTTCACCGGCACGCGGAGCTTTCCGCCAGCACCTGCGAGCGCCGCCTTTTGGCGAAAGGATTCCAGTTCCACAGTCTTCGTCGCCTCCTCCGCCTGCAGCGCCGCGAGTTCCTTTGGCGCGTCCGGCTTCCGCAGCGGACGCTCGCCCAGATTCACGCCAGCGAACACCGCCTGCATCGCGTAATAATCCTTCTGCAAAATCGGGTCGAACTTGTGATTGTGGCAGCGTGCGCAGCCCATCGTGAGGCCAAGGAACGCCGTGCCCGTCGTGTTTACCATGTCGGCCAGTTCGTCCTGCCGCTGCATGAGCGTGAGGTTGATGTCCGGGCTTTTTACGATGTCGAGCGGCCCCGCGACGAGGAAGCCGTTCGCAGCATCCGCACCGAGCGCATCGCCCGCGATTTGTTCCTTGATGAACCGGTCATACGGCTTGTCCGCGTTGAACGACTCCACGATCCAATCGCGATAATGAAACGCCGTCTTGCGCTCGCGATTCGTCTCAAAGCCGTTCGTGTCCGCATAGCGCACCACATCCATCCAATGCCGCGCCCATCGCTCGCCGTAGCGCGGACTCGCCAGCACACGGTCCACCAGCCGCGCATACGCATCGGGCTGCGTGTCATTTTGAAAAGCGACCACCTCCTGCGGCGTCGGCGGCATCCCGTGCATCACGAGATACAGCCGGCGAATCAGCGTCGCCTTGTCCGCCGCCGGCGACATCGTCAGCCCCTTCTCCTGCAACTTCGCGAGCACGAACCCATCAATCCCCGCGCCCACCGGACGCTTCACCGGCTGGAACGACCAGTGGTTCGTCGTCAGCTTCAGTGCAGCGCGTGCCTCCTCCGCGCCCGGCATCTGCGCCCCGCCGTCAATCCACGTCTGCAACACCGCCACCTGCTGCGCCGTGAGGCGCTCACCCTTCGGTGGCATGACCTCCTTCGCATTTTCCGCAGTCACCTTTTTGACGAGATGACTCTCCGCGCCCGCGCCCGCCACAAAAAGCGGCTCCCCCGATTCCCCGCCGCGCAAAATCCCTAACGCAGAATCCAGCCGCAGCTTGCTCTTCTGCTTTTCCTCCCCGTGACAATCAAAACAATGCTCCTCAAAAATCGGCCTCACATCACGCACAAAGTCCACCGCTGCTGCCGAAGCTAAATAAGCGCCGAAACTCAGCCAGCAGATGCACGTGCCAATCTTCATTTTCACTAGTATCTAGTTTAAGTCCGAAGGTTCCTTAGCCGAATACTACTCCTACATAGCGCCAATCATGTCCGTCATTTATCAGACAACTGGTGGATGGTGCCGTGCAGTTTTCGCTCGATGGATGTGCCGTCGGGGGCGCGGAGTTTGACGGTGAGTTCGTAGCACTGCGTCGGGGCGAGGTCCGAGATGTCGAGGGTGACGGCGCGGGCGTCGCGGCTGAGTCTGGCGGTGGTAATGGCGAGCGGATGTTCGCCGACGTGGCCGGAGCCGTAGTTGGCGCTGCGTTTGAGCGACCAGACTTTAAGTGCGAACGCCTCGGGCTTCACGCTTACTGGATCGAGCGGGTCGCTGAAGGTGACGGTCAGCGCGCCCTTCGCCGCGTGGACGGCAAGCGGGAGATTCGCGGGTTTTTCGTTGCGGCGGATGCGGTGGAATCCACCGGGCGCGCTCGCATTTCCCGCCCACGCAAACATGCCGCTCGTGTAGAGCGCACCGTCGCTGCCAAAGCGTCCGCGCATGATGCCGGTGGCAAAGCCGGGCATCGGCAGCTCGCAGACCGCGCCCTGCCACTGGCCGGCGACTTCTTCGTTCGGCACGATGAACGCGCGGCCCATGCCGTAGCTGAGATTGAGCAGCGATCCGCCGAGCGTGCCCCAAGCGTTCTTTGGCACCCAGAGCAGTTCGGCAGGGCTGCGATCCTTGGCGTTGGTGATCCACACCATCGGCTGCTGCATGGCGGAATCGGCAGTGTCGGTCACGTCGGTGTAGCCGAAAATATTGCCGTAGAATCCGCCGGGTTTCACGCGGTTGATACGGTTCTTCGGTGTCCAGTGGCCTTCCTGGTCGGTGACGAAGAACGTGCCGTCGTCATTGATGCACACGCCATTCGCAGCGCGGAATCCGTTCGCGATGATGTCAGTCTTTTTCCCATCGGCACTCACGCGGAGCAGCGTGCCGTGATGCGGAACGAGCGCGGTGAGCGCGTGGCGCGCGGATTTTGCGTAGTAGAAATTACCCGCCGCATCCGTCTGCAAGCCCATCGCAAATTCGTGGAAGTGCTCGGTGACCTGGTGGTCGTTGTTGAAGCTCTCGATGAAGTCCGCCTCGCCGTCGCCGTTGAGATCGCGCAGACGCACGAGCTGGTCGCGGCACGTGATGAAAAGATCGTCGCCACGAAACTTCACGCCGAGCGGCTGGAAAAGTCCACTCGCAATCCGCCGCCATTTCAACGGCGCGGGCGCGGGAGCCATGACGCCGTCAACGCGCCACACGTCGCCATTCCACATCGCGACAATGGCTGCCTTTCCATCCGGCGTGAAATCGAAGCCGCCGGGTCGCATCCAGCTTTGCCACGGATTCTCGACGGGCAGCGGAAAGGTGTCGGCGACGAACGGGCCGTCCGCCTTTCCCGCCTCAGAGGTCGTCGTGACCTCCTCCGTCCAGCGGCGCGGCCCGCCTTTGGTGAGCGGCTCCAGATCGAGCGGAGCGGTGAAGGTTTTCGCGAGCGCGGCGAGGGACGCGGGATCGGCTTTGGAGATGAAGAGGCGTGTCTTCGCGCCATTGGGCAACTCCGCGATCCAGAATCCGCCATCTTTGCGCAGCGTGCCGTCGCCAATGAGCGCGACGTTGATGGTATCCGGTGCGACGCGCAAACCGAGGGGTGGCAATGGTTCAGTCTGTGGTCGCACACCGACATTGAAGGTTCGCGTGAAAACCGGCGTCGCTCCGTAGTCGAGCCAGCCCGGAGATTCGAGCACGCCAAAATCGCCGACTGTCAGCGCGATGACCGCTTTGCTGCCCTGCAAATATAGTCCCTCGTAATGCGCCCACTCCCGTGGCAGCGGTCCGTAGGGCAGTTTCTCGCGGCTAAGTGGACGCGGGTCCTCCCACTTGCCGTCAGGCGACGCCCAGCCGGAGCCGACGGGATTTACGAAGTGCCGCTCACCTGTGAGACTCGTGTGCGAGCCGTGGCTGCCGTCGAATGCGATGCCTTTCCAATCCACGAAACTCCCCGTCGTCGCCGTTGCCACGCGCATCGTGTCGTGGTCGTAGATCATCCACGCGCGGCCTTTGCTCACGCCGCCGGGGCCATCGTCCAGGCGGATGGCGATGGCTTTTTGCGCGATGTTCTTCGGCTCGATTTGCAGCGTCCAAAACAGCGCCGGCCCGAAATCCATGCGCTTGTATTGCGGCAGCGAGCGATCCGCTTTTTCCACCTCAGCGATGGTCATCCCGCGCGGTAGCGATGCGAGATACGCAGGCGTGACTTCCACAAGCTGCGTCTTGTTGTGCGGGCGCAGGAACGTCTCGCGGATGTATTGGATGACCGCGTATTTCTGCGCCGTCGTGTATTGCGGCTGCGCTGTCATCTGGCCGAAGCCTTTCGTCAGCGTGGCAAACATCGAGTAAGGATCCGCGCCGTTTTTGAACGGGCCCTCGGTGAAGCGCAACGCAGTCGGTAGCGAACCTTGCTGTTCCTTCGTGCCGTGGCAGACCACACACAGCGTGCTGTAAATCTGCGCGCCCTCCGCGAGCGTCTTCTCATTCCATCCGCTCACGATTTGAAAGTGATCACTCCGCTCCAAAGCCTGCACCCATGCCGCGCGCACCGTCACGCCCCCTGCGGGCACAATCACCGGACGCGAACTTCCTGCCGCTGGAATGTGCGTAAAGTCCGGCGTGTTTGCGCCGACACCATTGCCTTTGAACAGCAGCCCGATTTCCTCATCCGGCAGCGCCCGCGCCCAAACACGCACGCTCGCGATTTTGCCTTTTCCAAAGTCGCCACCAAAGTCCGCCGTAGTCCGACCAACCCTGAAAACATCCCCGGCCACATCCGGCTTGGTCAGCTTCGGATTCTCCGCCACGACCTTTCCATCGAGCCACAACCGCGTCCCACCCGCGCGCACAGCGATCACAGCCGTGTGCGGCTTTCCGTCGCTCACCTTTTCGCCACCCGTTATCGCGCCAAGCCAGCCAACGTCATAGACC
>JBEIQV010000375.1:0-2699 GCA_040376335.1 Verrucomicrobiia bacterium
CAGCAGGCCGGAAATCGCAAGCGCGTTGTCGCGCACAAACTCTGCGTCCAGTCGGTTCCTCGGGCCGTGTGCGAGCAGGCGGTTCTCGCTGTCTTTTTCCAAATGCTGCGGCGTGATGCGCGAAGACTGGCGGTATGCAGTCGTCATCAACATCTGCTTGATGACTCGCTTCAAATTCCAGTCGCGCTGAAAATCCGCAGCGAGCCAGTCGAGCAATTCCGGATGGCTCGGCCATTCACCCTGATTGCCGAAATCGTTCACCGTCTTTACCAGTCCAGTGCCGAAAATGATCGCCCACCAGCGATTCACGGCGACGCGTGCGGTGAGCGGGTGCTCCGGCGACATCAGCCAATTCGCGAAATCGAGGCGCGTGTGGCGTTTGCCGTTCACAGGCGCGGCATTGAGTGCGGGAAGAAAAGCGGGCGTCATCGCGGCGACCTTTTCGCCGTCCTGATCGTAGGCACCGCGCATCTTGATGAAAGTGTCACGCGGCTTGTCCATCTCGACCATCACCATCGTATTCGGAAATTGCTTCTCGATGTTCGCCTTCGTCTTTTTTGCGTTGTCAATTTTCTGCTGCGCGCTGGCAAAGGCAGGCGACTGTGTTTCGCGGAAAATTTTCTTCAACTGTTCCAACTGCTGCGGCGTGCGTTTGTCCTTCGGCATCGCGGCGATCTCAGCGGCGACGTTGCCGCCGAGCTGGGCGATTTCGTTTGCGGCGAGCGCGCGTCCGTAGATGCGCACGTCGTCCATGCTTCCGAAGAATGCTGTCCCCGCCGAGCCGCGTCTGCCGATGCTGAACGGCTCTGTCGTTTTGATCGTGTCGGTGAGCTTATCAATGACGACCTTCACTTTCTCCGGCTGGCCGTTGACGAACATCTTCACGCCCGCGCCTTTGCCGGAGCCGTCGTAAGTGATCGCGAAGTGCAGGAACGTCTCCGCAGGCAGATTGCGCTCACATTCCACGTGGATTGCATTCCCCGGCCATTTGTTGACGAGATGAAAACTCGGCTTCGTGCCGTGAAATTCGACATCCCATCCGCGAACGTCGCCCTCTTTCTCCATCTTGCCGAATGGCGAGCCGCCCTTGGCTTTTACCTTCAGCCACGCCGCAACGCTGAATGGCTGGTCTTTTTCAAAACCAAACTTGTCGCCGTATTCAATCCAGCCCGTTCCATCCACGCGATAGCTTTTGTCCTTCGCGCCGTCGGTGAAATTTCCGGTGCCCTTTTCCGTTCCGGCAACTTGCTTGCCGTCGTCGCTGGCACCGTTTCCATCCGCATCGAGCGGAAATTTCACGACCGGGCCCTTCGGCTCTCCTGTTTTCAAAGTGGCGGCGAGAGTCTTTTCCCACTCGGCCTGCGAAGCATCGAGCTTGGATTCCAGTTCCTTGATCTGCTTTCCCGCTTCGGCGATTTCGCCGTCCAGTCTTGCAATCTCCTTCGTTTGATCCGGCGTCGGCACCGTGATGACGGGTGCGGGATTTTTTTCGCGCACGCCGTCTTTCCCCTTCTCGGGCACGTTGTGGAAAAACGCATACATCGAGTAAAAATCGCGCTGCGTGATGGGATCGTATTTGTGGTCGTGGCACTGCGCGCAGCCGACTGTGAGGCCGAGCCACGTCACGCCCGTCGTGGCCACGCGATCCACCACGTAGAGATTCAGGTATTCCGACTCGATGATTCCGCCTTCGTCGCTCGTCATCACGTTACGATGAAAACCCGACGCGACCTTTTGCTCGATGAGCGCATTCGGAATCAAATCGCCCGCAAGCTGCTCGGTCGTGAAATCACTGAACGGCTTGTTGTCGTTGAAAGCCTTCACCACCCAATCGCGCCACATCCACATGTCGCGTAGCGAATCGTTGTGGTAGCCGCCCGTGTCTGCGTAGCGCGCAAGGTCGAGCCACGGCACCGCCATGCGTTCGCCGAAATGCGGCGACGCGAGCAGACGATCTACCGCTTTTTCGTAGGCGTTTGGAGAGTTGTCCGCGAGAAAGGCGTCCACCTCCGCTGGTGTCGGCGGAAGGCCCGTGAGATCGAGCGTCACGCGACGGAGGATGCGTGTCTTTTCCTCCGGTGGGGAAAATGCGAGCCCCGCGCGCTGGAGACGCTCGGTGAGGACGGCATCAATCGGCGTCGCAGCTCCGGCGATGACTGGCACCGTCGGCTGTTTCACTTTTTGAAACGCCCAGTGCCCAGTGTAATTCGCACCCTCTGCTATCCAGCGCTTGAGCAGTTCGACCTCCGCAGGCTTTATCTTTTTGTGCTCCTTTTGCGGAGGCATGATTTCCTCCGGATCGGTGCTCAGCACACGCTTGATTAACTCACTCTCCGCCGGCTTTCCGGGGATGATGATTTGTGCCCCGCTCTCGCCTTTGCCCAGTGCACCCTCCTTCGTATCCAGCCGCACTTCGCCTTTGCGCTTGCCCGAATCGGGCCCGTGGCAGGTAAAGCAGTTTTCGGAAAGAATGGGCCGCACTTCGCGGGCAAAATCCACCGGAGCGGCGAGGATTTGCAGCGGTAAAAGTATCGTGGCGAGAAGCAGAGTTTTCATCGTGTGAGAAAAAGAGCGGCAGAGTGCGTAAATCTTAGCCGTGAAAGCCAGCACCGCCAGCATACTTTGAAAGTTTGAGCCGACGCTGCGGCGGGTGGTGGAGCCTAGGGGGTTCGAACCCCTGACCTCCTCAATGCCATTGA
>JBEIQV010000308.1:0-3780 GCA_040376335.1 Verrucomicrobiia bacterium
AAAGCCAGATGCGGAAGGTGCGTGATTTGAGACCTAAGCGGTAACCCTGATTGGGGAGCTGTGCGCGAATTTGCGCGCGAAATTCTGCCGGGAATTTTGCTGTATCATCACTATCCCCCTCGATTTCCGCAGCGATCTTGGATTTGTCTGTGTCGAGTGTTTCCGCATCGAGCGTGAAGCGGCGATCCACGTTTACGAGGAGCGCGTCTTTGTCGGCGTTGACTACTTCGCTGACTTTGCCGGGGGCGAGATTGTTGGCTGCCTGCATGATTTCGTCGGCGTATTCGTTTTTTCCAAACGGGCGCACTTTTGTGCTGAAGAGTGGGAGCGGCTCGGCCTTGAGACCGAGCGCCTCGGCGGCTTGGTAGAAAGATTTCCCAGCTTTTTGAGCCTCGGCGATTTTCGCCTGCACTTCGGTTGCCTTTTTCCGTGCTGCTTCGTCGGCTTTTGTGTCGAGTAATTCGGTTTCGATCTGGGCTTTTGCCGCTTCAAAAGTTTTTGGTTCTGGAGCCTTGGTGTCGGCGAGCATGAGAACGTAGGCACCTTTTTTCAGCGTGAGGTGGTCGCTGTAGGGTTTTTCCTTTGTCAGTTGAAAGGCGGCGGCTGTCGCGGCGGGCGAGCCTTCAATTTCCGCAGGCGAATTTTCTGCGCCGAAAAATTCCTTCGTTTCACCGAGTGTCGCCCCGGCTTTCGCGGCGAGTTCTTCAAATTTCGCGTTTGGTTCAGCGAGTGCCTGACGAAGTTCATATGCCTTTTCCACGAGCGGCTGGAGTTGTTCGGTGAGCGCTTTCGGGTCCAGCGGTTTGCCGTCTGGCGTCGGCGGCATCAGGAAGGCTGCGAAGCGCACTTTGCGCAGTTCGGGGGTTTTCAAAAGCGCCTTTTTTTCCTCGTAGCTCTTTTTCAATTCTTCATCCGTGGCTTTTTGATCCTTGCGAAAATCGGCGTGCTTGAATGCCACATACGACGCCTCGGTGCTCGTGTGTTGTTGCTGGAGATAATCATTCACCTGCTCCGGTGTCGCGGCGACTGTGGAGCCGATGATGTCGCGCATCTTCTTCATTCGCACTTCGTCCGCGAGAAATAGGGAAATTTGTTCTTTTGTGTAACCTTGCGGGGTCAGGAAATTCTGGATGAACGACTCACATAACTGGCCGTCAAACTTCCCGTCCGGACCGTGAAAGGAACTGCTTTCTTCGAGTTGTTTATTAATTTCCTCATCCGTCACTGTGATACCAAGCGACTCCGCCTCGTGATCGAAAATAAACAAACTTCCCACGCCGGCGGGTGTGGGTTCGCCGTTGCGGGACATCGGATCGAGCACGGGAAATACTTCACTACCCATCCTGGAAAAAATCGCCAGTCTGCGCGCCTGACGCTGCCATGTTTCTGTGTTTATCGGTTTGCCGTAGAGATCTACCACCTTGGCTTTGCCGTGCATGGAGTCATTCCCATTTCCCGACCAGAAAACAAAGGTGACAATGACGATGACGGTGACGAAACCCATGATGGGCGTGCTCCAGCGGCGAAGGGTATTAACCATGATTTTTTCGTGAGTTTTGGATTCTTAGTTGCGTTCTTTTGTTGGCGTCGCGTAGTTTCCCGCCGCTCAATAAAGCAAATGAACCTACGTTCCACATTCCCTTTCCGGCAACTTCTTTCTGCCACAGCCGCTGTGCTAACGCTCACTGCGGCTCCGTTTGCCTTTGCGCAAACACCCGCCGCACCCGCTGCGCCGACGGGCTCCGACTATGTCGTCATGAAGCCGACAGGCCCGGGCGCACCAGCCAGTGTGAAGCAGGGCGTGCTCATCATCGGGATGCAGGGTTCGCGCGTGATGGTAAAAGAGGGAGCCGGTGAGGCAGGTTATGAAGTGGCAGGGATTCAGGAGGTGGGCAAAGCGGCTCCGCCCGAGTTTGCGCAGGCGCAGCAACTCATCGAAGCGGGCGACTTCGCAAAGGCGGCCCCGCTCATTAAAGGAATCGCTGATAAATTTAAGGGCCTGCCGATCTATTGGGCACAGGATTCAACAAACATGTTGGGTAGTCTCTACCTCAATCTCGACAAAGTTTCCGAGGCCGAGGCGGCCATCTCCTCTTACGAAACAGCCTATCGTGGCACTGCCACGAGTGGCGCAAGTGCCGCAAAGGCGCGGCTCGCAGCGGCGAAGGGCAGATTTGCCGAGGCAAAAGCTCTCGCGTCGAGCGTTGTCGCCGGTGCGCTGAGTCGCAAAACCGTCACCCGCGCGGAGAGTCAAATTTTCGGACAGGGCTACTTTGTCCTAGGTCAATGCGCCGAAAATGAAGGCAAGCTGCCAGAGGCAATGGAGAACTACGCACGCACGGTTGCTGTCTTCTATCATGAGCGATCAGTTGTCGCTCAGGCGCAAAAGCGTATTGACGAATTGCGCAAGAAAGGCGTTACGACTCCCTGAACACCCTAAATCTATTTTCTAAAACACTCACACACCAACAATGATCAAGAACCAGTTCCGTCGTTACCTGCCAGCAGTTTTGCCAGCAATCCTCACCCTTCTCGCCACATCCGGCGCATTCGCGCAGGAGGCTGCCAAGCAGGAAAGTGTCTTTAGTGCCATCATCCATGGTGGCCCGCTCATCATTTTCATCTGGCTTTGTATTTTGGCCACTTCCACGATCATGGTTACGCTGATCATTCAACTCGCGATCAGCCTCAAGAAAGAGAAGCTCGCGCCACCGCCACTTGTGGACAGCCTTCGCCAACTCATCGTTTCTGGCAACTATCAGGAGGCTTGGGAAACCTGCAACGCGAACCGCAACTACTTCGCGAACGTTCTCAAAAGCGGTCTCAACCGCATTGGCCGCGGCAAGGAGGCCGTCGAGAGTTCGCTCGCCGAGCATGGAATGCGCGAAGCCACGCTCCTCCGCACGCGCAACAGCTATCTCTCCGTCATAGGCGTCGTCTCGCCCATGATTGGTCTGCTTGGCACCGTTATCGGAATGATGGGAGCTTTCGCAGTCCTCGGCACCTCAGGAATGAGTGATCCTAAGGGCCTCTCCACGAAAATCTCCGAGGTGCTCCTTGCCACCGCAGCCGGTCTCTTCATCGCCATCCCGGCTTTCGTCTCTTACTATATCTTCCGCAATGTTTCGCAGGCATCCATCGTCTATGCCGACGATATTGTGAATCAGCTCGTCACTGACATTCCTTACGAAGAACTCGCCGGTATGCAGATTGGAGAAAGCTTTGCGCACGCAGGAGCGCCAGCTGCCGCCGCTGCCCCTGCCCGCCCGATGATGCCCGGTATGCCACAACGCGCCGCAGCACCAGCCGCCGCCGCATGTCCAGTTTGCGCAGGCTCGATTTCTGTCGGCCAATCACCCTGCCCGCATTGCGGCTCGGTTCTTAGCTGGTAGCATATTTCATGGCTAAGCTAACCAAATCACAAAAGGCCAAGGCCGCAACGCGCGTCCTGCCCGAGGAAGATCCGGAGTTTCAGATCGCTCCGATGATCGACATCCTCCTCGTGCTGCTCGTCTTTTTCATGACCATCGCAACGGATCAAGTCATGCAGGTGAATAAGGAAATCGTCCTCCCTATCGCTAAAAATATCGAGAAAGCCACCCCTACTACGAGCGCGACCAGCGAGGTGAATGTGAACGTTATCTGGAACATGGATAATACCGGAAAAATCGAAGTAGATAATGCTGGGCAGAAAGACATCACCGGACTGACGGACTATATTAACAGCAAACGTGCTCAGGCCGAGGAGGCAAACATCAAGGACTTCAAAGTCGTTATCCG
>JBEIQV010000153.1:0-7888 GCA_040376335.1 Verrucomicrobiia bacterium
CGCTCGCCTTCGCTTCGCCGCTCCCGCAGGGGAGTCAGGCTCAGCGAAGGCAGAGCAATCTACAGAAAGACTTTTACACCGACGGATTTCCAAACATTTTTTAACAATAGGCAAGGTTTCTGTTTCATTCTGACTTTCAATTTTGATAAAGCCGCCACTCTCAACGAGCTGCATTGACGCTCGTTGAGGATGCAAATTTATCTCAGCCCAAGTATAACAACCGTGCAAACATCACCGACTTCCGACTCCAACGATCAGACATCAAACCCAACCGAAGGCCAGAAACTCGCAGGCTGCTACGTTCTAAAGAAAAATCTTTCATCACCCGAATGCGGCACCATCTGGCTTGCGCATGATGAAGTGCTCGGCAAGGACGTATCGCTGCACTTTGTGCCATCGGCCATTCTCAAAGATCCTCGTGCGCTGGCAGAGTTGCGGCAGGAGGTGAAGCGCAACCGACAGCTTATCCATCCCAATATTCTTAGGGTTTACGATTTCGTAGAAGACGGGCCTTTTGCTGCAGTTTCGATGGAGCGTTTCGAAGGCGAATCGCTTGCTGCTTTGCTGAAAGCAAAAGGTCGGTTTGATGCACAAGAAGTGCAGCCTTGGCTTGTGCAACTCGCGGAGACTTTGAGCGATGCTCACCGCATCCAACTCATCCATCGCGACCTCGCACCGTCGAATCTCTATGTGCGCCCAGCAGGAGGATTGCTTGTTGCGAATTTCGGACTCGCACGAGCCGTCCGTGACGCGATGGAGCGAGTCGGAGTGGCAAATGGAGCAGAGGCACATCTTGCATATACCAGCCCGCAGCAGATTGATGGCGATAAGGCTGTGGTTACGGATGACGTTTACGGTATCGGTGCGCTCGCATTTGAGCTACTCACTGGGCGCTCCGTTTTTGTCGGCGACGACATTGTATCACAGATCCGCAAAGGCACTCCACCATCGCTGACCGAGGCGCGCGGGGGCGCGATTGTTCCAGATGCTATGGAAAAGATTGTCGCATCCTGTCTCGCAAAAACCGTCGAGCAGCGCCCGAAGACATGCGGCGAAGTTGCAACGCTTCTTTCGCAGATAAAAGGTGACGCCGTAGCGTCGGCACAAACGCAGACTGCTCCATCTGTTCCTGAGATACGCGAGAGCGTCGTGGAGCAACCCGCAAAACCTGCCGACCCTGCTCCGCTCCCGGAAAAGAAAGAAACGGAAAGCGTCGTCACATCGTCCTCGGTAAAATCCACGCTTCCGCCGCTTCCTCCCGCTAGTCCGATTAAGAAAACGCCTCAAAATTTGTCATCCAGTTTTCCAGATCTCGAACGCCCACGGTCTAAAGCGCCAGTCGTCCTCGTGACTCTCGCGGCGGCGGCACTTGGTATCGGCATTTACCTTCGTAATCAGCCAGATGAGGTGGAGCAGCCTGCTGGCGGTGCAGTTTCACAAATGGACCCTGGAGCCGTGGAGAAAGCTCCAACGAACCCATCGAAAGAACAACCGCCAGAGCAAGCCGGAACCGATCCGGTTGTTGCGGTAAATCCTGAAAAAAATCCAAATACGGTGGCACAGGTGAATCCTGAGAGTGTTACGAAGCCTAAGCTCATTGGAGAGATTGATGCACAGCCCAAGCAAGAGCCCGCAAAGCCGGAACAGGCAAAGCCTGCGACGCCAGTAAAGCTGCCGAGCAAACCTGAAGTGCAGAAGCCTGAGCCAAAACCTGAGCCGAAGCCCGAACCAAAACCGGAGATTTTAAAGCCAGAGCCCGTTGCCAAAGTCGAAGTCGTTGTTGCTGTTTCACTCCCGGTGGCACCAGCACCGTTGCCGAAGCTGACCATCCCGAACGGCGCTACATCTGCGCAACTCGAACAGCTTCTCGCTGAGCGCCAGGCCACCGCCGATAAGCAGCGTGACGCAGCTCAAGCAGCCGATGCGATTCACAAAAAAGCATCTACTGATCGCGAAGCCAAGCAGTCGGAAAACGAGCAGGTTAAAAAGGCACTCGAAGAGAAACGCAAAATTCTGACGCCAATCATCGCGCAGGCCGCTGCTCTCGATGCCGAGCACAAGAAACTCGAAGAGGCGATGCAGAAATCGAAAGCTGCCATGGCCGAAGCCATCAAAGCTTCTGAAACTGCGGAGAAAGCGTTTTCAGATCACAGCGCATCCACGGGAGATAAACTTGCTGCGCGTCAAAAAGCCGACGCTGAACTGCGCGATCTCGCGCAACAAGCAGCAGATCGGGCCAAGGCTCTTGATGATATCAACAAGCAAATCACGCAGGCAGAATCGCTCCGTCAGCAGATGCAGCTTGCGATGCGTCAGAGCGACCAGGACAAAACCGCGCTAGCCACCGCACTCACAAAAATCAAAGCCACCGAAGAAGCCGCGCTAGCGAAGCAAAAAGCAGCAGAGGAGGCAGCGTTGGCAAAGCAAAAGGCTGCTGAGGAAGCTGCATTGGCAAAAGCCAAAGCCGCAGCAGAAGAGGAAGCCCGCAAGCTCGCCCGCGAGCAAATCACGAAGCTTGAAGAACAGGCCAAACCGCTGGATGCGCAGGCCGCGAAATTCAAAGCCGCACTCGCAAGTCTCGCCGAACTTGGTGAGGCCGGTGTCGAGCCGTCCAAGCAGATTCAAGCGAAGTTGGATGCAGTCACCGCTCAGTCCGCAGGCATTCGCGCTCAGATCAAAAAGCTCGGAACTCCCGGCAATGTTGTAGTTCCCGATCTGCCCAAGCCTACACCGCCAGTCGCCACGCCGACTCCGACGCCAGTGCCCGTAAAAACTGCGGTTGTCACGGAACCCAAAGTTCCGGTCGAGCCCGCACCTCCGGCGGAAACCGTTGCGCCCACCGAGCCCGGCGCAAATACACTCGGTATGAAATTTGTCCCGGTTGGAGACGTGCAGTTCGCCGTGTATCCTACCACACGCAAAGACTTCGAGGCTTTTGCCAAAGCAACTTCGCTCAAGAGCAAAGCATGGCAGTCAGCTTCGTTTGAGCAGGGGCCCGACCATCCTGTCGTCAACGTTACATGGCGCGAAGCGGATGCGTTCTGCAAATGGCTCACCGAAAGAGAGCGTAATGCGGGGCTACTGAAAGCCAACGAATCCTATCGTCTTCCGAGCGATCTGGAATGGAGCAAAGCCATCGGTCTTCCTGTGGAAACCGCTAAGACCCCGGAGGATCGCGACATGGATGTGCCGGATGTTTATCCTTGGGGAACCCAATGGCCGCCTCCAGCGGGAGCGGGTAACTTTGCAGGCGTGGAAACCAAAAGCGAAACGCCTATCGAAGGATACGATGATGGTTTTCCGCACACATCACCCGTAGGAAAGTTCAAGCCGACCGCCACTGGGCTTTACGACATGAGCGGCAACGTCTGGCAGTGGCTCGCTGATGATTGGAATGCCGAGCGCAACAATAAAACCTTGCGTGGCAGCTCATGGTATAACGGCGCACTCGCGCTCAGCCTGCTCTCCTCGTGCCGCATCAGATCGTCGCCCGACAAGCCAAACGACACCTATGGCTTCCGTATCGTGAAGACCACCGAGCCGACAAAAGGAAAGCGCTAATCGCGACGGCGGTTACTTCCGCCCTTCGTCTGCGTCAATGTAGTCGAAGAAAGTCTGAATCTCGTCGCGAGTGGTGAAACCGCTTTCGACTTTGCGCTGCGCGAGTCTTTCGCTGCCCGAATCATTCCAGCCGCGCTTGCGGAGGAACTCGTTGAAAAAGTGCTGTTCCTGATCCGTGACCTTGCGGCCATTGGCAAAGCACCACGTGAGCAATTCCTCATCGGTGCCACCAGCTTTCACCCGCTCGGTGATCGCCTCGTAGCTGATGCCGAAAAACTGCGCGCAAACTTTGTCGAAACCGTCGCCGAGATTCGGAATGTAGTCGGCGGGAAGTTTTCCAGCGGCGTGTAGGCGGATTTTATCCACCATCCTGCCGAAATAAACGAGAGTGCCGACTTTGTCGTGCGGGCTGCGGAGTCCGGGAATGTTCATGGGCTTCGGCATACTGCATACGCAGGCCGGAGCGCAAGTGTGCGGACGCCAAGCTCCTGCTTGTATTTTTTCACCGAATGAAAAAGATGTGCGACGCATGACACAGGCCCCGCAGAATTCCGAACCCGCAGGCAGCATCGCTGCGGGCGATACAGTCTGGCTGAAATTTTGGGGCGTGCGTGGCAGCATCCCGACACCTGGTGCAGGCACCGTGCGCTACGGCGGCAATACCTCGTGTGTCGAGGTGAGCGCAGACGGCGAACATCTCATTCTCGATGCGGGTAGCGGCATTCGTCCGCTCGGGCTTGCACTTGCGGCAGAGGCAGCCGGGCAACCGCTCACGCTCACATTGCTACTCACGCACACGCACTGGGATCACATTCAAGGCTTCCCGTTTTTTGTGCCCGCGTATCAGCCACAAAATCAAATCCGCGTGCTCGGCTACGAAGGCGCACGGCGTGAATTGCAGGACACGCTCGCTGGCCAGATGGAGAGCCCGTATTTTCCCGTCGCGCTCGCGCAGATGCCGGGAAATATCGTCATCGAGGAGTTGAAAGAGACGAGCTTTGGCGTTGGAAAACTCGCAGTGCGTGCCGTGCGCACAAAGCATCCCGGTGTGACGATGGGCTACCGCATCGAGACCAGCGCAGGAAGCATCTGCTACATCCCCGACCACGAATCCACGCCCGGTGAACACGGTGGCGAAGTTGGCGAACTCATCGCGGGATCCGACATCGTTTTGCTTGATGCGCAATACACCGCAGACGAATACGCGATGAAAAAAGGATGGGGCCACGGCTGTCTCGACGACGTGGTTCGCATCGCGCGCGAAGCCGGAGTGAAGCGGTTGTTTCTATTTCATCACGACCC
Source organism: Verrucomicrobiia bacterium (assembly GCA_040376335.1). Taxonomy (GTDB): domain Bacteria; phylum Verrucomicrobiota; class Verrucomicrobiia; order Chthoniobacterales; family Chthoniobacteraceae; genus SXWH01. Next base: position 4,864 of record JBEIQV010000153.1, read on the forward strand.
CGCACATGACGATGTGTTCGTGGATGCGATGCTCGCCCGTGCCTGGGAACTGGCCGGCCCGATGATCGTGGATGCCGCCAAAGAAGGAGAACGAGTGGTGCTTGGTCGTCTGTAAAAACAAACCACCCTGCAGACTCAGTCTGATTTTTCACAACGGCTGCAACAGATGCTTCTCGCCCGCCGCTGTTCCCAAAGCCCCGCTGCCCCGTTCTCAGCAGTCCTGCCAATTCAAAGCGCGTTTTGTTTCATCACACTGCCCTCGCTTGCGAGGGCGGAGACGATGCCGAGGGAATCCACGTAGCGGCGATTGGCGGTGCGCAGGCGCTTGCCGACGAGTTCCAACACGGCGAGCACGAGCTTGAATGCGGCGCGTGGGGATTCTGCGGCGATCATTCGCAGGAGGCCGCTGGTGATGATGAGCACCATGCAATCGGTGATTGCGACGACGTCGGCGCTTCGGGGTTCGTGATCCACGAGCCCGAGTTCGCCAAAAAAGTCGCCGGGGTGAAAGTGAGCCATGTCGAGGTCGGAGCCTTCCTTGTCGTGGATGACCGCGCGCGCGGCACCTTCGGCGAGCAGGAACATAGCCGAGCCACTGTCGCCTTGTCGGACGATGTGTTGTCCGGCAGGGACCAGCGTGGGCTCGGCGAATTCGAGGATTTGCGCCAGTTCGGCGTCGTCGAACTCGCGGAAGAGCGGCTGTGCTTTGAGCACGTCGTGAATGGGATGTCGCTTGGACATGGGTGTGCCTTTAGCAAGTGGGATACCGTTTGCGCAGTGAGTTGGAGATTGTGAGCGGCGGTGCCTGCGGGCGAGAGTGGGGTAGTGAGCGACTCCACACACGATTCCGAAACACCGCCGCAACGGCGCGCACGACTGGCGCCGCCCTACGCGCCGCGCGTGGTTTTTGAAAACGAGGATGTGCTCGTGGTGGACAAGCCGCCTTTTCTCGAAGCGCACCCGAGCAAGCCGGGCGGCGTTGCGACGCTGTGGGATGAATTGCGCGGGCTGCTCGCCTACGAAATCGCGAACGGTGGGCAGGTGAGCATCATCAACCGCCTCGACCGCGAAACGAGCGGCCTCACGCTGGTGGCGAAGCGCTACGAGGCGGCGCGCGATTTTTCCCAACTCATGGAAAGGCGCGGCATCTCCAAGGAATACCTTGCCCTCGTGCATGGCTGGCCGGAGCAGGACGAGTGGCGCGTGGATGGTCCGCTGCTGCGCGCTGGCGCGGTGGGCGAGGAGCGCGTGTGGGTGAAGCAGCGCGTTCATGCCGATGGCGCGGCGGCGGCGAGTGTATTTCGCGTGGAGCGGCGGTGGGAGAAAGGCGGCGAGCGTTTTGCGAAGGTGCGGGCATTTCCCGAGACGGGGAGGATGCACCAGCTCCGCGTGCATCTCGCGCACAGCGGGCATCCCATCGTCGGCGACAAGCTCTACGGTCGCGCAGGCGAGGCGTGCTACTTGGAATTCATCGAGACGGGCTGGACGCCGTCGCTCGCCGCACGACTGCTGCTCCCGCGACAGGCGCTGCATTCGTGCGTGCTGAGGGCTGGCGAGTGGGCATGGACGAGCGCGCTTCCATGCGATCTCGAGGCTTGGGCAGAAGAGTGATCTCTATGCTGCAATCCCCCTATGGCGCGCTGTCCCCTACCCTACTTCGCTCTTCTCAGCGCGTTTGCGGGCGTTGGCGTCGAGGATTTTTTTGCGGAGACGGATGCTCTTTGGAGTGACTTCCACGTATTCGTCGGGCGCGATGTATTCGAGCGAGCGTTCGAGGCTGAGCTTGAGTGCAGGTGGAAGTGCGATGCCTTTGCCGTCGCCTTGCGAGCGCATGTTAGTGAGCTTCTTCGCACGGCAAGGATTCACGGGCATGTCTTCGTTGCGGCTGTTTTCGCCGACGATCATGCCTTCGAAAATTTCCTCCTGCGGATCGATGAAGAGACGACCGCGTTGCTGGATCGTGTCGAGTGCATAGGCGGTGCTGACTCCGTTTTCCATGCTGACCAGCACACCGGTGTTGCGGTTCGGAATTTCGCCTTTATGCGCCGCGTAGCCATGGAAGAGTGAGCTGGTGATGCCGAGTCCCTTCGTCACGTTCACAAGCACGGTCTCGAAACCGATGAGGCCACGTGTGGGGATGACCGCGGTCAGTTCGACGCTGTGCGGGTGATGCTCCATGTGGGTGATCTCGGCCTTGCGCGTAGCAAGGCTCTGCATGATGTCCCCGAGGTATTCGCCCGGTAAATCCACGGTCAATTCCTCGTAGGGTTCGGTGAGATTTCCTGCTTCGTCGCGTTTGAAAATCACCTCGGGACGAGACACGAGGACTTCAAATCCTTCGCGGCGCATCTGCTCGACGAGGATGGCGATTTGCATTTCTCCACGTGCCTTGATCTCGAAATGACCGGCAACATCCGTGTCGGCGACTTGGAGCGAGACGTTTGTGCGGGTCTCGCGGAAGAGACGCTCGCGCACCTGGCGCGCGGTGAGCAATGTGCCCTCGCGACCAGCAAGCGGGCCGTCGTTGATGCAAATCTTCATCGTGATCGTGGGCGGATCGATGTCCACGAACGGCAGGCGCTCGCGCTCTTCGCTGTCGGTGAGCGTTTCGCCGATGAATACATCCTCAAAGCCTGCGATGCCGACGATGTCGCCAGCTTCCGCCTCGGGGATTTCGATTTTCTTCAGTCCCTCGTGACCAAAGACAGCGGTGACTTTTGCCTTGGAAGTGCGGTTACCCAAATGGAGGCAGACGAGATTGTCGCCGACTTTCACTTTGCCGCTGACGATGCGTCCGTAGGCGAGACGACCGAGGTATTCGCTATAGTCCAGATTCGCCACGACGAACTGGAAGAACGGCTCGGCGCTGATTTTTGGCGGCGGGATTTTGTCCACCACGGTCTGGTAGAGCGGCTCCATGGTGCTGCTCTCGTCCTTCATGTCGAGCTTCGCAAAGCCATTCTTGGCACTTGCATAGACGATCGGGAAATCGAGCTGCTCGTCATTGGCGTGGAGTTCGAGGAAG
>JBEIQV010000301.1:0-3854 GCA_040376335.1 Verrucomicrobiia bacterium
CTGCAATCGCGCTGCGGCCTAGGACGGATGAGCGAGTCGTGCTGCATTCATTGGATGTGGGGAAGAGCGGGGAGTTTTCATTGCGCGAGCTTTCTCCGGGAAAAGTGGAAGGCTGGCTGAGCTACGCGCACGGTGTCGCAGGCGCGCTGGCTGAAACGGGTGTAACACTTCGCGGATGGGAGGGCGTGGTGGCGAGCGATGTGCCGATGGGTGCGGGGCTGTCATCGTCTGCGGCGTTTGAGCTAGCGGTGGCACGTGTGTTTTCGGCGCTTGGTGGATTTGCGTGGGATGGAGCGAAGATGGCGCGGGTTTGTCAGCGCGCGGAGAATCGCTGGGCGGGTGTGAATTGCGGAATTATGGACCAGCTCGCCAGTGCATGTGGCGTCGCAGGCCACGCGCTGCTGATGGATTGCCGGAGCTTGGAAATTCGTCCTGCACCGCTCGATGCGCGGGTGAAGATTGTCGTGCTCGATACAGCGAAGAAGCGTGGCCTTGTGGACTCGGCTTACAACGAACGCCGCTCGCAGTGCGCCGCCGCCGCCAAGGCTTGTGGTGCGGAGTTTTTGCGCGATGTGACAGCGGCGAATCTTGAAAAGCATCGCGCCACGATGGACGCACTCAGCTACCGCCGCGCGCACCATGTGATTTCCGAGAATGCACGCACCGAGGATGCCTTCGCGGCGATGGGGCGCGGCGATCTCGTGGCGCTAGGTGCACTCATGAATCAAAGCCACGAAAGCCTGCGCTACGATTTCGAGGTTTCGTGCAGCGAACTCGATGTGATGGTCGAATGCGCACGCAAAGAGCCTGGCTGTCTCGGCGCGCGGATGACAGGTGCTGGCTTTGGTGGTTGCGCAGTTGCGCTCGTCGAGGCCGATGCTGTGCAGACTTTTACCGCAAATGTGACGCGCGCTTACCAAACACAGACGGGTCTTGTTCCCGCCGCTCATGTTTGCCGCGCAGTCGCCGGTGCGGATGTAGCGAAACTGGAGAGCTATTGTTAAACATGAGCACTCCACTTTTACAAATGCGCGGAATCAGCAAGTCGTTCCGTGGAGTGCAGGCGCTCAAGGGCGTAGATTTCACAGTGCGCGCTGGCGAGATTCACGCGCTGATGGGCGAAAATGGCGCTGGCAAATCCACGCTCATCAAAGTGCTCACCGGCGTGCATCCGCGTGATAGTGGAGATGTCTTGCTGGCAGGGCAGTCCGTTTCGCCGCAGGCGCCGCGCGAGGCGGAGGAACTGGGGATCTCGACTGTGTATCAGGAAATCAATCTCATCCCCGAGCTTTCCGTCGCGGAGAACATCATGCTTGGACGCCAGCCGCGTCGCTTCGGTTTCATTGATTGGAAGGAACTGCACGCCCGCGCTCGCCGCGCATTGCAGCGGCTGGAAATTGACCTCGATCTGCATCGCTCCGTGTCGTCGTGCTCGCTCGCACTCCAGCAGATGGTGGCCATCGCCCGTGCGCTCGATGTGAACGCGAAACTGCTCATTCTCGACGAGCCGACATCAAGCCTCGACGAGCACGAAGTCGCCGAACTGTTCAAGGTGATGCGACGCCTGCGCGAACAGGGTCTCGGCCTCGTATTCGTCACGCACTTCATGGACCAAGTGTATGCCGTTTCCGACAGCATCACGGTGCTGCGCAATGGCGAGCTCGTCGGTGAGTTCAAAACAGCGGAACTTCCAAAGCTCCAGCTCGTCGGAAAAATGCTCGGGCGCGAACTCGCTGCCGTGGAAAAAGTCGGCGATACGATGGCTTTGGGCGCGGATGCTAACACAACGGGCGATGCGTTTCTTACCGCGAAGCAGTTGGGCCGAAAGGGTGGGGTGGAGCCGCTCGATTTGGAAATCCGCAAAGGCGAAGTCGTTGGTCTCGCGGGATTGCTCGGCTCCGGTCGCACGGAGACCGCACGTTTGCTATTCGGTGCAGATCGCAAGAGCACCGGCTCCATCACTCTCGATGGCCGCGCCACGGCGCTTTCTTCACCTGCGAAGGCTATCGGCGAGGGTATCGCATTTTGTTCCGAGGATCGCAAAAGCGAAGGCATCGTCCCGTCGCTCTCCGTGCGCGAAAACATCATCCTTGCCATGCAGGCGGGACGCGGAATTTTGCGCCTGCTCCCGCGTCGCAAACAGGAGGAGCTGGCTGCGCATTACATTCAGGCTTTGCGCATCAAGACGCCCTCGACCGAGACACCGATTCAAAACCTCTCCGGTGGAAACCAGCAAAAAGTTCTGCTCGCCCGCTGGCTCTGCCTTCAGCCGAAATTGATTATCCTCGATGAGCCGACGCGCGGCATTGATGTCGGCGCAAAAGCGGAAATCGAAAAGCTCGTGGACTCGTTGCGCCGCGAAGGGATGGCGATCCTTTTCATCTCCTCCGAACTGGAAGAGGTCGTGCGCGCGTCGCAACGTGTGCTTGTGTTGCGCGACCGCAAGAAGGTCGGCGAACTGTCTGGTGAGCAGATCAACGAAGACCGCATCATGGAAATGATCGCCACGCATGAATAGCGCGCCCTCAACTTTCATCTCCCGCTTTTTGCAAAGCCGCATCGTGTGGCCGCTCGCCGGGCTCGCCCTGCTTCTGCTTTTCAATTTTGTCTTTGACCGCTCCTTCTTTGAACTCTCCACACGCGACGGGAATCTTTACGGGCCGATGGTCTCAGTGATTCGGCTTTCGGTGAAAGTGATGTTGCTCGCGACGGGCATGACGCTGGTCATCGCGACGGGCGGTGTAGATTTGTCCGTCGGCTCCGTGATGGCTGTGGTCGGTGCGCTCGTCGCATTTCTTGCGGAGAAATACCACGTAGGTTTTCCTGGCCTGCTTGCCGTGGCGCTGGGTGCATCGCTCGTCGTCGGAATATTCAACGGTGCGCTTGTTTCCTACATCGGCATCCAGCCGATTGTAGCCACACTCATCGTGATGGTGCTCGGTCGAGGCGTCGCATTGAACATCACCGGCGGGATGCCCGTGCCCATCGAAGACACCGGTGTGCTTTATCTCGGACGAGGATTCATCGCCGGTGTGCCGGTGCAAATTCTCCTAGTGCTAACAGTCTTCGTCATCGCGGCACTGGCGTGCCGTAAAACTGCCATCGGTCTGTTTGTGGAAGCTGTCGGCGATAATGAAACTGCCAGCCGCCTGAGCGGGGTGAATGCGCGCGGCATCAAGCTGCTCGTGTATCTCTTTAGCGCGAGTTGCGCGGCGCTTGCGGCCTTGGTTTCCATCGGCGATGTAGGACGCGTGGAGCCGGATCGGCTCGGTCAGATGCTCGAACTCGACGCCATCACAGCAGTGGTTGTCGGCGGCACTGTGCTCACGGGCGGGCGCTTCACACTGCTCGGCTCGATCATCGGAGCGCTGCTCATCCAGACGCTCACCACCACGCTGACGCGGCAGGGGATGCCTTCGGATGTCTCGCCTGTTCCGAAGGCGCTCGTCATACTGGTCGTCTGTCTTTTGCAGTCGCCAAAACTGCGCTCGCAACTAGCGCGGCTCTTCACCACTTCTAAAAAGCACGCCTCGTGAAACAGCTCTTCACCCGCAAAAATCTCCCCATCCTCGCCACGGCGGCAGTGCTCGTGTTGTTGTTCGGCACGTTCTCGGCGCTATTCGATAATTTCCTCACGCTGCGCGTTATCGTTAACCTCTTCACCAACAATGCCCACGTCGGCGTGGTCGCGATGGGGATGACCTTTGTGATTTTGTCCGGCGGCATCGATCTCAGTGTTGGTTCGGTGCTCGGCTTCACCACAATTTTCGTCGCCACACTCATCGGTAAACACGAGATGCATCCGGTGCTGGCCATCTCTCTGGCGTTGCTCGCCGGGAGTATTTTCGGCGCAG
>JBEIQV010000282.1:0-4270 GCA_040376335.1 Verrucomicrobiia bacterium
TAGCTCGCGGCGATTGCGCACGTCGTGTCCACACCGGCCATCGGCACGACGGCGATGGGCCGCCCTCGCAACTTGGGATCCAACTGCTGCTCCACAGATGCGAAGTAGCTGTTAAAATCCACGACTAGCCAGGCGAGCGACATGGGGCGAAAATACGCGACAATTTTTCTCCAGCAAGACCCGTAAATTTCGCTGCGCGCTTGCCGCATGATGCCGCACTCGGCTAACTCGGTGCATGGAGCAATTGCACGACACGCAGAGCCAGCCTGACAGACGCGGCATCGCCATCGATCGAGTAGGTGTTCGCGGACTGCGCTACCCGATGCAGGTGCGCGACAAAGCCCGCACCCTCCAGCACACCATCGCCACAACCACACTCACGGTGGATTTGCCGCATCAATTCAAAGGCACGCACATGAGCCGCTTCGTGGAAGTGCTGAATGAATTCGGCCCCGAACTGCACGTGGATAACGTGCCCGACATCCTGCGCGACCTCACACGCCGCCTGCACTCGGAGAAAGCGCACGTCACTTTCGAATTCCCCTTCTTTCTCGAAAAGAAAGCGCCCGTCACCGCAGCGGCGGGAATGATGGACTATAACGTGCGATTCGAGGCCTCGCTGGAAAATGACCGCGTGGATTTCATCGTCACCGTCATCGTGCCCGTGACCACGCTCTGCCCGTGCAGCAAAGCCATCTCCGAACGCGGCGCACACAACCAACGCGGACACGTCACGTTCAGCATCCGCTTTAAAAAGCCGCTATGGCTGGAAGACCTCATCGCCCTCGTGGAAGCCAGCGCGAGCAGTGAACTTTACAGCCTGCTCAAACGTCCCGACGAAAAAGCTGTGACCGAGCGCGCCTATGATCATCCCGTTTTCGTCGAAGACCTTGTTCGCAACGTCGCCGCACGTGCCGAACGCGAGCCGAACATCGCGTGGTATCGCGTCGAGGCAGAGAACTTCGAGAGTATCCACAATCACAACGCCTATGCACTCATCGAACGGCACAAGGACGGGTAACACAAAAATCACCATCCTGCGCGGAGCGGCGCTTGCTTATTAGCACTAAGCGAATTCATTCATCCCAACTCTCATGCTCCACCGACTGGTCGCCACCTGCATTATCGCATTCTGGGTCGCAATGACCTCGCTGCTCGTGATCCAGCAGATGTATCCCGAGACGGCGAATATCAATGCCGTGCCGATGTCTTTCGTCGGGAAACTGGTTTTTCAACACCAACAGTCGTCTGATTTGAACATCTACGACAAGGAAAAGGCCAAGGATGTCGGCTATGTCCACTTCCAGCCCCGCCTCGATACGGCGACGGGTGCCCGCTTTCTCGAATTGAGCGGCAACATCGTCTACACCCTCCCCGGTGCTGGCGGCAAAAGGATCGCGTGGAGCGGTAACATCGAGATGGACTCTACTTTCAACACCAAGCACATCCACCTGAGCCTCTCACTGCAAGGACCTGGCGAGCAACTTGTCCTCAATATCACACCAGCGACGAAAACTGTTCACTACATCGTGAGGAGTGCAAAAGTCATCGTAGATGAAAATACCATCACCCTCGATGAAAAGGGCATCTCTTCACTGCTCACGCAGTCGGGCATTAGTCCGGCACTTCTCGCGCAAGTTTCGGGGAGCAACGCTGCGCAATTCGCTCCCGAATTTTCTGCGCAACAGTCCAGCGTGAGCATCAATGGCGAGACTGCCTCCACGTTTTTGCTCACGATGAAAGTCGGAGGACAGCCGCTTATCGAAGCGCACCTGAGCCAACTCGGACAGGTGATAAAGGCATCAGCCCCAGCATTCGGCTATCACCTCGCGCCTCACAACGTGAGACCGTAATTCCTGCAAGCCTGCGCTTGCACTTAAGGCGGCGATTGCCACACCTTCCGCAATTCATGTCCGAAGAAAATCTGCGAGAAGCAATCAAAGCAATGATGGTGGAAAACCTCATGCTCAAAGTCACCAAAGACGACATCCGCGATGATATGCCGCTGTTTGGCCCGGAAGGTCTTGGGCTGGATTCGATTGATGCACTGGAACTGGTCGTAGGGCTGGAGAAGCAATTCGGCGTGACCGTTCCGAACTCGGAAACAGCGCGTCAGGCGCTGGCAACGGTCAACTCCCTCCACGACTACATCGTGGCGAATCGGAAGTAACCTTACACGTTCACGGCATCAATCACCTGCCGCAGCCTGCCAAAATTTCTGCGGCGAGGCTGGAACACGAGTCGCGGAAGATGCGCTATTTCGGGGTCGCTGTTTTCGCCGGACACTGCGCCGGGTGCCTGCTCGAACTTCCCGCTCGCGAGGACATCCGCGAATTCGGTGTCCATTTGCTCGATGTGTTTCTGCGTGAGCGGCTGCTGCAAACGCATGATGAGCCGTGAGCCGAGCCATCGGTAACTGTGAAAGTTTTTGTAAAACTGTGCGATGTGGGCGACTGCATCATCCACACTCGTGGCTCGGTGAAGCAGATGAAAATCCTCGGGAGAGATGAGGTGAAGCTTCAACAAATGATCGCGTAGGAAATCAATCCACGTCTGCCAGTAATTCCCGCCAGGTTTGTCCACGAGCACAATGGGGAAAATGCGCGCCTTCCCAGTCTGCATGAGCGTCAGCGCCTCGAATCCCTCGTCGAAAGTCCCGAAGCCACCGGGAAATAGCGCGATGGCGTGCGTCTCCTTCATGAAGTTCAGTTTTCGCGTGAAGAAATAGTTGAAGTTGACCAACTTCGAGTCGCCTAGGATCGTTTGATTCGCAGACTGTTCAAAAGGCAGCAGAATGTTCAGCCCGAAACTCGCCTCCCGCCCTGCTCCGCGCTGCGCAGCTCCCATGATTCCGTCGCCTCCACCCGTCACCATCATGTAACCGTGGTCGCGCATTTTCCGGCCAAACTCCTCTGCTGCCTGGAACTCGGGCGCCTCCTCCGGAGTGCGGGCGCTGCCGAATACCGTCACCTTTCTCCTCTCACGATAGGGCGAGAATACTCGGCTCGCATAGCGCATCTCTTTCAGCGCACGGTTGAGCATTTTCAAATCGGCCACACTCGTCTGGTCGCGCGCCATCTTCAGCGCTGTGACAATCATCTCCTCGATCAATTCATGCGGCTTGTCCGTGCCCATGTCGTCCACAAGCTGGCGCACTCGTGCATCAATATCAGGGTCGCCGACAGTAATTTGTTTACGGGGGCGCGCAGTGGAGTCAGCGGTGATTGTTCTCATTCAAAATTCAGTTCTAGTTTCAAAATGGGGCCGCACACTAACGAAGTCTGCCGTGTCGGCAACGCCGGAAGTGTCTCAGCTTTCGAACATGGTGAAGTAGTTTGCGAAGGCACATCTTGACGCGCATGAACCTTCACCCTAATTTGCACGTCACAACTTCCGGCTGACGCTGAAAGTGGGTTTTTCCTAAAGCCCACTTTTTTTGTTCTCCGGGCAACAACGACATAAAACTTATACGCCATGAACGCTGAATTCATCGCCATGCTCGAATACCTCGAGAAGGAAAAAGGAATCAAACGGGAGGTTCTCATTGAGGCTGTCCAGAGTGCTCTTTTGAGTGCTGCTAAGAAGTCTGTAGAGGCAGGCCGCAATCTGGAACTGATCATGGATCCGAAGACGGGGGCCGTTGCCGCGCGCGCCCAACTCATCGTGGTGGATCGTGTGAACAACAAGCACGACGAGATCGCGCTTTCTAAAGCCAAACTGGTGAAAACAGACGTTCAACTGGGCGATGAACTATGGGTGGATGTGACGCCAAAAGATCTCGGTCGCATCGGCGCGCAGACGGCGCGTCAGGCCATCATGCAGCGCATTCGTCAGGCTGAGAAACAGATGATTTATGATGAATTCCGTGACCGCACCGGCGAAATCGTTGGTGGCGTCGTGCGGCGTTTTGAGCGTCAGGACGTGATTGTTGACCTCGGGAAATTCGAGGCAACCATGCCAAACCGCGAACGTGTGCAGTCGGAGGACTACTCTATCGGCGACCGCATCCGTGCATACGTGGTGGCCGTGGACAACACTTCGCGCGGACCTGAGATCGTCCTTTCACGCAGCCATCCAAATTTCGTCCGCAGACTGTTCGAGACTGAGGTGGCAGAAATCGCTGATCGCACCGTGGAAATCAAAGCCATCGCCCGCGAAGCTGGCTTCCGCACCAAGGTAGCCGTCTATTCCGCCAACGATAAAGTGGATCCCGTGGGAGCCTGCGTCGGAATGAAGGGCGCGCGTGTGAAGAACATCGTTCGCGAACTGA
>JBEIQV010000314.1:0-3689 GCA_040376335.1 Verrucomicrobiia bacterium
TATCAATACGCTAGCGCACCGCCAAAACGGCGGGCGCGAAACGAAACCAAAATTACCAATCCAATGAAATACCTACTCGCCACTGTGTTCGCCGTTGCAGCCCTAGCCACTCCGGTTTTTGCCGAAGAAGATACGCCGCTCGGCAAGGAAATGGAAAAACTCAACAAGGCACTCAAGTCAGTGAAACGCGCCATCGAGGATCCTGCTCAAAAAGATACGAGCAAGGACGCAAATCTCGCCAAGCTCGCAGACGCGAAGGCAGCGATGGAAAAGTCGCTCACCCTCGAACCCGCGATGGCGAAGGATGTGCCTGCGGCTGAAAAGGAAAAATTTCTGGCCGACTACAAGGCATCCATGGAGGAGTCGCTGAAAGTGCTCGAAGAACTCCGCGCAGCAATCGCCGACGGCAAGGCCGACGACGCCACCAAAGCGATGGAGAAACTCAACAAGGGCAAAAAGGACGGCCACAAGAAATTCAAAAAGGAGGACTAGTCCCTCCGCGCTGTGACGCGCACATTTCGAGGGGCGGCGCGCGATGAGTGCGCCGCCCTTCTTGCGTCCCGGCGCAAAATCCGCCAGCCTCCGCGCATGACTCGCAACGAACTGCTCGACCTCTACTTCATGGACGCACGCGCGAAGCTCATTGATCTCGGCGCGTTTCTCGACCGCATGGATCGCGGCACCGGCGAAGCAGACTTCCGGCTCGCCGCATTTCGCGAGGCGCTGAAGGAACTCGCCCGCGGCTCCTCGGACCGCGCAAAGAGCATCCTGCTTTCACTCAGCGACCCGACGAACGAGCCCATCGAAAAATCGCCCGGCAAAGGAGCCGTCGGCGCATGGCCCGGCGCGGCGAAATAATTTCTCATTCACAACCACATCATCACTACCAAAATTCACCTCATGAAACTCCAAACACTCCTCACCATCTGCACCGTCACCGCATCGCTCCACGCCGCCGACTGGCCGCAATATCGCGGCCCCGCTGGCGACGGCAGCACGCCCGACAAAATCAACACCACATGGAACGCCGGCCCCAAGGTGCTTTGGAAAGTGCAGGGCGGAACCGGCTTCAGCTCATTCGCCGTGGCGGGGAGCAAGTGCTTCACAATCGAAGGCCACGCTCAGAATGAAGTGCTCGTCGCCCGCGAAGCACTGACCGGCAAGGAGCTTTGGAAAGCGGACCTCGGCGCTGCGAAATACGGCGGCGGCGGCGATTCAGGCACTTCTGACAACAAAGGCGGCGACGGCCCTCGCAGTTCACCAACGGTCGCGGGGAATCTCGTCATCGCCATGCACAGCGACCTCGCGCTGCACGCCTTCGACGCCGCCAGCGGCAAGCCCGTGTGGAAGCGCGACATCATGAAAGAACACGCCGGGCGCAACATCAGTTGGTCCAACGCCGCAAGCCCGCTGCTCGATGGCGGCGTGCTCTACGTCACCGGCGGCGGAGCGGGCCAGAGCTTCCTCGCCATCAACCCACAGACGGGTGCCGTGCTCGCCAAATCCGGCGACGAGCAAATGACCCACGCCACGCCCGTCGCGGCCACCATCCTCGGCCAGCGACAGATCATCTTTTTCATGCAGAGCGGCCTCTGCGCGCTCGACCCGAAGACACTCGCCCAGCTCTGGCACGCCGATTTCAAATACAACGTCAGCACCGCAGCCAGCCCCGTCGTCGCGGGCGACCTCGTCTATTGCAGCGCAGGCTACGGCATCGGCGCGGCGGCGTTCAAAATCACCAAGACCGGCACCGAGTGGAAAGCCGAGCAAGTCATGCGCGTCCCCGGCGACAAACAAATCGCCAACCATTGGAGCACGCCCGTCCTCTTCGGCGGCAACCTCTACGGCATGTTCCAGTTCAAAAAATACGGCTCCGGCCCCGTAAAATGCGCCACGCTTCCCGATGGCACCGTGAAGTGGGAAAAGGACGGCTTCGGCCCCGGCCACGTCGTCCTCACCGCCGGCGGCACCGTGCTCGCACTCAGCGACGCCGGTGAACTCGTCGCCTTCGCCGCCAAGCCCGACGCCTACACCGAACTCGCCCGCGCCAAAGTCCTCGAAGGCAAATGCTGGACCACCCCCGTCGTCGCCAACGGCCTCGCCTTCATCCGCAGCACCAAGGAAGCCGCCTGCGTGGACTTGCGCGCGAAGTAGCGCTACGGCATGGCCCTTTTTCTACGCAACTGCACAGCCTTCGCGATGTGTAGGTCTTTGGTCATGTCGAACGACTGGGCGAAGACGCGGCGTCCGTCAGCCTTCATCCGCTGTGGACTTCGATAACCAAATGAATCAGTCAACCCATGCCTCCGTGCGCTCTCTCGATAGCCCACGAAACCGGGTTCAGGACACTTGAGCTTTCCGCCAAATTGTCCAAACGATGCGGGAGACCGGCATGAGCGCCCAACCACGAGAGAACACCGCTGTCCTTCGGCTGCAACTGCGCCACTTCCGCTGCTTCGAGCAGTTTGAGGCGGAGTTTGCGCCGGGCGTGAATTTCATCATTGGGCCGAATGCGCATGGGAAGACTTCACTGATCGAGGCTGTGTGCATCCTGCTGCGGCTGCAATCGCCGCGCGTGTCGCAGCTCGCGCGCGTGGTGCAGCACGGGCGGCGCGGCTTTGTGACCGATGGCTACTTTGGCGCACGACATCTGCAATTTTACTACGGCGCGCAGCGCAAGAAGCTGGCGCTCGACGGCGTGGAGCAGGCGGGGGCGCGCGAGTGGCTGCAAATCGCACGGGTGATGTGGTTCGGCAACGACGACATCGAACTGGTGCGGGGCTCGGCGGAGAAAAGACGGCGCTTTCTCGATTTCGTGGCGGTGCAGCGGGACGCGACGTATCGGGCTTCGCTGCGGGCTTTCGAGCACGCGCTGCGGTCGCGCAATCATCTACTGAAGCAGCCATCGCCGCGCTGGCGGGAGATTGCGGCTTTTGATGCGCCGCTGATCGAACACGGTAATGCGGTGGGCGCGGCGCGGGCAGCGTTGATCGAGGAGTTGCAAGGCGAGGCCGACAGCGCGCATCACGCCATCAGCGGAAAGCGCGAGTCACTGCGGATGGAGTATGCGCGCGGTGACGCTGGAGATTTCGCCGCCGCTCTGACCGCAACGAAGACGGAGGATGCGCGACTTCGCCAGACGACGACCGGCCCGCATCGAGATGACGTGCGGTTTTTACTCAACGATCTCCCAAGTGACGACGCGAGCGAGGGGCAGCAACGCACGCTGGTGCTCGCGCTGAAGCTCGGTGCAGCGAGACTGCTGGAGCATCACTTCGGTGAACCGCCAGTGCTGCTGCTCGATGACATTTTCGGCGAACTCGATCCTGCGCGCCGAAACGCATTGCTCGCTGCGCTGCCGGATGGCGCGCAGAAAATCATCACGACCACGCAACTCGAATGGATGCCCGATACGGGCAGCTCACAAGTGCTGCGGCTTGGGTAGCCACGTTGCGAGCAGGAGAATCCCCAAAAAATCAGTTATTTAGCTTTGACTCGTTTTGCTCCGCATCCCATTCTGCGGCCAATGCTACTTGCGAAAAATAGTTTTGGTTTGAGCATAAGGTTGGCCGCGGTGGCCTGCCCCCGAACTTTGATCCACTCGCTATGAGAGTTTTTCGTGGTTTTGGTTTAGTTGGTTGTTGGTGATTACCGCTGTTGTGGTGGCATTGGCCACCTTGTTCCCCCGA
>JBEIQV010000280.1:0-4366 GCA_040376335.1 Verrucomicrobiia bacterium
TGCAACTCATCATCACCGAGATTCGCCCGCGCAGCATCCGCTACGTGTTTCGCTTTTGGAAAAAAGACACGCTCTCGCGCGTCGAGGTCGCCCGTGGCGGCATGACCACCGTCTGCGCCAGTGTGGACAAGGCGACCGGCCAAATCGCAGCCGTGCCGATTCCGGATCTCATCCGCGCCAAACTCGCAGAGGCACCGGCGGAATTACTGCCGCCATCCGTGGGCTTGAAGTCCTCGCCGACACCGACGCAATTTCGTCCTGCGTCTGAATTGAAAAAGGAAACGACGCCTCGCAAGCGTCGCCCGTCGAAGTAGGCGGTTTTTCATCTGCGCAACCACTCAATGTTCCAGCCGCAAAAAAAATCTATGACTTGGATCCTATTCGCATTTCTCACCGTCATTTCATGGGGCGTCTATGGCGTCTTTTTGCATCGCGGTCAGACCGAGATGGCTGACATGGCGAACGGACGCTGGAAGGCGTTTCTCTTTGTCGGTTTCGCCTACGTGCTCGTCGCCGTGCTCGCGCCGCTTTTCATGCTGCGAATGAACGGAGGCTCCACCAACTTCCTCGGCTATCCCGCTGCGGGAAAAATGTGGTCGCTCATCGCGGGCATCGTCGGTGCAGTCGGCGCGTTTGGCGTTCTGCTGGCCTTCGGCGCGGCACCGCAGCCAAAGGCGACTTACATCCCGGTGGTCATGTCCATCATCTTCGCCGGAGCACCCATCGTGAATGCGCTCGTGTCCATGTGGCAGCATCCGCCGAGCGGTGGTTTGAGCGAGGTGAAATGGCAGTTTTGGGCGGGCATCCTCATCGCCGCAATCGGCGGCAGCATGGTCGCTCTTTACAAACCCGACGCCCCCGCCAAAAAGCCAGCGACGCCACCAGTGGAGCAGATCGCAAAGCCGTGACTTTACGAAACCAGCGGGCGGTGGCATTCTTTTAGCCATGAGCGAAATCATATTCGATGTGCGAGAGGAAGAAGTGGACGGAGGTTTCACTGCTTCGGCGCTTGGCTACGGCATTCATACTCAGGCTGAAACGATGGAAGAACTGCGGGTGAATGTGCGCGAGGCTGTGGATTGCTATTTTGACGACGAGGCCAAGGCACCGCAGGTCATCCGGCTCCACTTTGTCCGCGATGAAGTGCTCGCGCGATGAAGCTCCCCCGCGATGTCTCCGGCGCAGAGCTGGCGAAAGCACTGCGAGTGCTCGGCTACGAGGTCACTCGTCAAAAAGGCTCGCACATCCGCCTGACTACGCAGCGTAACGGCGAAAATCACGAGGTGGTTCCCAACCACAAGCCGATCAAAACAGGAACTCTCAGCGGAATACTCAAGAGTGTCGCTGCTCATCACGCGATGGGAGTGGATGAATTACTCGCAAAACTCGATTTGTAATGGCCTTGCACACTGAGCTCGCCAAAGTCATCGCGTCCGTTGCGTCGAATCCGTTCCAGCGCACGCGGCTGGCTGGCGTCGGTGACATCGCGAGCATCGCGGACTTCACCGCGCGCGTCCCTTTCACCACAAAGGCCGACATCGTTGCTGATTTCGCGGCGCATCCGCCACACGGATCGAATCTCACTTTTCCCCGAGCGAGCTACACGCACTTTTGTCAGACGAGCGGAACCACCGCGCAACCACTCGTGATTCTCGACACGGTGGAGTCGTGGGACTGGATGCTCGATAGTTGGGCGCACATCTACCGCGCTGGTGGAATCGAGCCCGGCGCGGTCGTATATTTCGCTTTTTCCTTCGGTCCGTTTCTCGGTTTTTGGACCGCATTCGAGGGCGCTGCGAAATACGGCTGCCTCTGCATCCCCGGCGGCGGACTGAGCAGCGCCGCCCGACTGCGCGCCATCGCCGAGAATCGCGCCGAAGTGCTTTGCTGCACGCCCACCTACGCCCTGCATCTCGCCGAGGTCGCCGCCTCCGAGCGCCTACCGCTGCCAGATTGCGTGAGAAAAATCGTCGTCGCAGGCGAGCCCGGCGGCAGTCTGCCGGAAGTGCGCAAACGCATCTCCGCAGCATGGCACGGCGCGGAAGTGCTCGATCACTACGGCATGACCGAAGTCGGCCCCGTGGCATTTCAACGCACGGGGGAAGCGGACACGCTGCGCATTTTGGACGACAGATACTTTTCGGAAATCATTCATCCGCAAACTCTCCAATCCGTCGCCGTCGGTGAAATCGGCGAACTCGTCCTAACACCACTCGGTCGCACTGCATGGCCGTTACTTCGCTATCGCACCGGCGACCTCGTTCGACGTGGCGCGGATAAGCTGGAAGGTGGAATCCTAGGGCGCGCCGACGACATGCTCGTTATCCGTGGTGTGAACATTTATCCGAGCGCCGTGGACGCCGTCGTGCGCTCGATTCCCGAAGTCGCTGAATACCGAGTGACGGTCGCGATTCGTGGTGCGATGCACGAACTCGCCGTGGCTATCGAAACCACCGACGACACAGCCGCGAGCCGACTAGAGCGCGCCTTCACCGCAGCCTTCACCCTTCGCATGCCAGTCACCCGAGTGCCATCGCTCCCACGCTTCGAGTTAAAAGCCCGCCGATGGCAGCGGGAGTAATACTTCAGCCGAGGAATTTCGAGCTTCGGGCGGCGGGGGCTTTGTCTGTATACAGCGGCAATGCGCATTATCGCGATTGATCCTTCGCTTCGTTCCACTGGTTTTGCCGTGCTTGAAAAAGTCGGCGGTAAATTGCGCGCGCTGGAATATGGCTCGGTGAAAAATGCGGCGAAGCTTCTCGCGAGCAGTTGTCTCGTGGCGATCCGCGAGCGCATCGCGGAGGCTATCTCGAAGCACGGGCCGGAGTGCGCGGTTTTCGAAGGTGTGATTTTTGTGCAGAGTCATCGCACGGCAATCACGCTCGGTGCGGCGCGAGGCGCGGCGCTGGTGGCGGCGGCGGAGCGCGGGCTGCCGATTTATGAATATGCACCACGTCGCGTGAAGCAGAGCGTGGTCGGGCGCGGCGGCGCGCAGAAGGAGCAGGTGGCGTTCATGGTGCGCGCGCTGCTCGGCCTTACGGAGACTCCCGCTGCCGATGCGGCGGATGCACTGGCAATCGGGCTGACTCATTTTAAATCGGCGGAGACCGCACGCGTCGGCGCGGCGGTGCTGGAGAGGATTTAGTGGCTTGGCGATTGGGCAGGTTGTGGATTTGCTGACGGCGTGGCTGCTCAAACACCAATCATCCAAACGCGCTGGCTCGGTCGTGTCCGATACAAGGATGCGCTCGCTTTGCAGGAGGAGATCGTGGCGCGGAAGGCTGGCGATGTGGACGCTCCGGATGAGTTGCTTTTGCTGGAACACGATTCTGTTTTTACCATCGGGCGCACGGCGGATCAGTCGTCGTTGCGCGATGTTTCACCCGTGGTGGTGATTGGAAGAGGCGGCCAGGGGACATGGCACGGTCCGGGGCAGTTGGTGGGCTATCCGCTTTTGGATTTGCGGCGGCGCGGATCGGACTTGCATCGCTACCTTCGCGAGCTGGAGGATTTTTTAATCACGGTGTGTGCTGAGCTTGGCGTGACGGCGCAGCGACGTGAGGGGCTGACGGGCGTCTGGGTGGGTGAGCGGAAGCTGGCGAGCATCGGCGTGGGTGTGCGGCGCTGGATTTCGATGCACGGTTTTGCGCTGAACGTTTGCGGTGCGATGGAGGGCTTCTCGCGGATAACGCCGTGCGGGCTGGATGGAGTCGAAATGACGAGTATGGAACGCGAAGGCGCAGGGGCGGTAAGTGTCGAGGCTGTGGCTGAATTGGTGGGTGCTCGATTTGCCACGGCTTTTGCTTACTGTGAGGAAAAGGAAAACCCAGCTTGACGGATCGGTATCGTCTCAGGCTAATACGCGCCGCTGTGCCGGGCTGTAATCCGCCTGCTGGCAACCCAACCAAATCATGAAGCTCCGTGTTTTTTCTGCGGCCCTGTGGGCCATCACTACTCTAGTCATCGCTCCCAGCGCGCACGCCCAGCAGGCGCTGCCGCCTGTGAAAAGCATTGATGTGCAATTCGTCGGACCACAATCGGTCTCAAAGGAAAAAATCCTCGCCAATATGCGGACTCGCGTTGGTAAGCCCTACTCGTCGCAGGTGACGGAGGAGGACGTGCGCAATCTCTACTCGACCGGCAATGTGAGCAATGTGCGCATTTTCGGCGAGCCTGCCGGCGATGGCGTGAAGGTGATTGTGGTAGTGCAGACGAAGAGCACGATTTCCGAAGTGGTGATCAATGGTGCGACGCGCGTAAAGGCGTCGAAGCTGCGTGATCAGATTTCTGCGAAGCCCGGCGATGCACTCAGCGAAGCTTCGCTGAATGCCGACAAGCAGAAGATCATCGAGTATTACCAAGGCAA
>JBEIQV010000251.1:0-4892 GCA_040376335.1 Verrucomicrobiia bacterium
ACTGGCGACCGCAGTCCACCATAGTGCCGTTGAAGTCGGCGTGGGGCCAGTCCTTCACTTTCATGTGCGGGATGCTGAATTTGCCCGCCTGCTCGATCATACCGGACATGATGCTCGCCGTGCCTTCACACACAGCGCGGAAGTCCCAGCCTTCTACGACGGCCATTTCCGCGACGTTGATCGTGTGCGCCATGTCGCGCGTCTTCACCAACTCCATGTTCTTGGGCGCGTAAATGTCCTCGTCCGCACGAACGAGCGGGTTGATTTTCAAAACGATGTCGCCCGCCTTGGGCCCGGCGTTCACCTTCGCCAGCTTCATATTCGTGAGCCTCCAGATGTCCTCCTGAAGTGCGGAGGCATGGATTTCGAGGGCCGGGTCGAGAAAGACGATGCGCGACTGTGCGGTGAGCGGCATCGCACCTGTGCCCATCGTGATGGATTTTGGCTGCGGCAGAATCGTGTGATTGATTGCGGAAACGGAGGGTGCAGAGGCTGCAAGCGCGATGCCGGCGGCGAGAGTCATCATCCAATTTTTAAAAGCGTTTTTCATAGTCGTCGTGTGCTTGGTTGTTGGTTGAAAGGGATGGAATTTTTAGTCGGCGTTGACGCGTTTGACTTCGGTTTTTTGCTCTCTCGACTTGTTGTAAACCACGCGCGAAACCGCGCCCGCCTGCTTGCCGCCACGGAAGAGCGCGGCGTGAACTGTGGTCGTCGCCTTCACGCTCAGCGGCGCGGAGTAAACCGGCGACTGTGCGGTCGGCTCGGAGCCATCAGTGGTGTAGCGGATTTCTCCGGCGGGCGTGCCTTCGGCCAGCGCGATTTTCACTTCCGTCGCGTCCTTAAAGTAATAGCTGCCCGTGACCGGCCATGCGCGATAGCCGACCGGTGCGGCGGTGATTTGCACGGGGAAAAGCAGCTTGTCCAAAATGGCGCGTGTCGCTGTGAGCTTCTTCGTGGATTCAGCGGGATCGACTGTGACTGTCGGCGCCCATGCCCCGTCCATGTGATCGCCCTGGCTGCGGATGTATCCTTCGCCGCTGGAGCCGTTGAGTTTTCCGCCGAGGAAATCGCTCACCACCGCGCTGGCGCTCATCTGCCACATCGTGATGGAGCTTCCGAGCACCTTGTCCGCCGGTGTGAGCTTCGCGCCGTTGCAATCATACATATTCCATTTTTGCAGCGCGGTTCCCCTCTCCCACGGGACGCTGATGATGGCGAAGCCTTTCTTTTTAGCGTCGTCGGCAAGCGGGTAAGGAAACCAGCACATGATGACCATGTCGTCCTTCTGCGCCTCGTTCAGGACAGTGCCGCCATTCCACGAAAGCGTCATCTTCCCGTGCTTGCGGGCAATTTCGATCATCTTTGCCTGATGCTGCACGACGACTTCCGTGAAAGCCTTCATGCCCTTTTTCTCCATGTAGGTTTTCGTCGCGGGCAGTTCCTCCATTTCAAAATAATAAGGTTCCTCTCCGCCGATGTGAAAATATGGCGAGCTTTTGAAAACGTCGCACATCTCGCCCACGAGAGTCTCGAGGTGCTTATACATATCATCGTTAATGATGTTCAGGATTTTCGGCCCGGCGAAAAGCTCCGGCATCGCGCGGCACATGGCCTCGCTGTGATTCGGCGTCGCGAGTTCGGGCACGAGCGTCACGCCCCGCGCGTCGGCGAAAGCTACGAGTTCTTTCAATTCCTGGAGGCTATACACTTTCGGGACAACACCCTCGTGCATCGCCATGTTTTTCGAGCCGAGCTTTGGGAACGCTGTGGATGGGAAAGTGAATCCTTCGTTGTCGGTGAGATGCAGCAGGCAGTAGCGGACTTTCCAAAGACGGCACGACTGAACCACGGCCTTGAGCGTATCGAGCGGGATGTTCTGCCGCGCAACGTCCACCGTCGTCCCCGTGTAGTCGGCGTGCGGCCAGTCCTGGATCGTCATTTTAGGCAGCGAGACACTTCCCGCTTTCACGCTCATGGCTTGCAGCAGCGTCGCAGTCCCTTCGCAGACCGCGCGATAATCCCAGCCCTCGACGAGCGCGCTGTTGGCGACAGTGATCGCGTGGGCGAAGTTTTTCGTAGGAGCAAGCACCGGCTTCGCGCCCTGCTTTTGCACCGAGAGGATGTCCTCGCCCGCCTTGAGCGCCGGGTTGATTTTCAAAACGATATCGCCGAGCTGCGGCGCCGCAGTGCTCACGTTCACCTTCAGTCCCGTGAGCGTTGCGATTTCATCGGCAAAAATGGCCGCCAGTGGCTGGAGGCTCTTGTCCGTGGCGACAATGTTAGTTTTCGCCGTAATCGCCATCTCGCCGCCGGTGACTTTCAGCACTTTCGGAGTCGGCACAATCAGCGGAGCATCCTGCGCATTCAGGCTCGGAGCCAGAACGCCGACCAGCGCAACCAGCAGAGCGGTAAATGAACGAGAGGCAGTGTTTTTAATCGTGTGAGTCATCGTAGTGAGGTCTTCGAGGTTATAGTTACTTCGTTTTGAATTAGTTCTTAGGCGGAAAGCGGAGGGTGTAATGGCGAGGTGGCATGAAAAGGCAATCTCATTGCTGTGTATCGTCGCTATTCGAGGCGATATAAATGCGTGGCTCCGTCTCCCTGCGGCATGAAGGTGCTCGCGTTTTCTGCAATCACTCTGCCCGTGAAAAGATTCGTTACCTTGCGCGGCTTGGGCAGTGTGATCGGCTGGATGCAGTCCACAATGTGCAGCGCAAGCAGCGAGCGATTCATGAAAAGGATGTCGTTGTTTTTGGAATAAACGAAACATCCCGCGTCGCGGCACATGGTGCGGAAGAGGTCGGCGTGATTCGGCGGGATGGCGAAATAATATGCCGTGTAGTTTTTGTGACGCTTCACCGCCGCACCGGGCGTGCCGTCGGGCCAGTAGGCGAGCACCACGGCTTCGGGATCATCCGGCACGAGGCGCGGGCCGATGACTGCGCCGGAGCCGAGCGTGACCTTGGTCTTCACTTCGCGCAGCGCAGCATCGTCGTAGTTTTTTGGAGTCAGTTCTCCGCTGACTCGGTGCTCATCGAGTTTGAATTTTATCCCCACGAGTCGCGATGCTGCTTCGACATCCAGAGCTTTGTCCGTGGCCAGTCCGGGATAGCCGACGAAAATCAGCGCGCGTCCATCGCACTTGAGCGCCTCGACCGCATCGCGCTGTTTTTTGGAAAGCCAGTTCGCGTTGTAGAAAAAGAGCGCCTTGTATCGCTCCATCGCCTTGGCGTCCAAGTCGTCGGTCATCAGCCAGTCCATCGGCACGCCGCTGCGATATAATTCACGCGTTGCGCGGTCACATTGCAGATCGAGCAACGGCGGGTAATTGTTCACATCGTGCATCCGGGCGAGCGGGTGATAGGCAGGGCCAACACCGCTCACGAAGCACGCGACCTCGGCCACGCTCGTCATGTCCCACGCCACTGCGTCGCGCGCGATTTTCGCCTCCTTTGCAAACTCTGCGACAAGCTCCGGCGCATCGAACCACCCGCCGGTCATGTCAAAATTCCACCAACCCGAACCGTGGATCACGTGATGGCAGAATTCACGGCGCAGCACGTCCACCGATTCCGCCAAGTCTTTCAGCGGGCGTAGTTCCAGCAGACCGTTGGCTGTCCAGCGGATGCTGGAGTGATCCTTGAGCAAGTGCGTGCGGACGTCGGACTCGTTAAAATAATACTTCCCCGCGCGCTGCACGCTCTCGACCGGCAGCATAAATGAACCCGGCCCGCCCGGCCCGCGATTATCGTAGCTCGTGATGCCCGTGACGAAATCAATGTGCGGACTTTCCAAAAGCCTGCGCAGCCCGAGATGCCCGTTGGCTGCAGCCGCGTTGACGAGTCCCGTCTGCCACATTAGATAGCTGCTGAATGCGCCAACGATGCGCTTGCCACCCGTGGCCTCCTTCACCGTGGAGCACCACGAGAGCATGCAGTCCGACACGATGTCCGAAAGACAGAGATCGAAATCTATCGCCAGTTGATCCTTCGCCGGATCGCGCAGAATGCCGGGCGACCCGCGACGCCGTGCAGGCTCCAGCGGCACCTCCACTTTTTCGATCCACGACTGCGCGCCATATTTTTTTGTGAGCCATTCTTTGAAATAGCGTTTCGCCGGCGGACTGTAGTCGGGAACCATCCCCAACTGCGCGCCCCAATACACCCACTCCTCGCTGCCGCCGGAATTGAGCATGTAGCCCAGCACCCGATCCGCATACGGGCTGTTCTCCACCACTTGCACAAATGCGCGGAGCATTTTTCCGACATCGTCATTCCATTTCTTCGACGCCATCGAAGCCTGACGCGGATTGCGATGATCTGGAAAAAACGCGGGCGGCTTGTCCGGATCATTCGCGTAGCGGGTGACTTCGTCCGGGTTTTGATCCGCCCACCACGGAGGCGTGAGCATCGTGTTCAATCGAGGAATCATCCACACGTCCTTCGTGTGCTCGCCGAGCCGCTTCGCGTTCATCTCAAATGACGAGAAATCATATTTGTCCGGCCCGAGCCATGCCGGCCCGGCGCTGATGAAAAAAATCGGGAACCCTGCATCGGCAATGTCCTTCCAGACTTTCAAGCTGCCATGTCCGTAATAAGACATTCCCGGAATCGGCTGCCCGTCCACGAAGATCGCGGTGCGGCCCATGTGCGGTTTAATTTCCACACGATGCCCGGCCTTCAGCACAGGTGGCTCAGCCCGTAGCGAAAACATCCCCATGGAAAGCGGAACCGAGGACGCGAGCAGCCCCTTCAAAAGTGCGCGGCGGGAAATTTCAGCGGGTTCGATCATCGCCTGACAACCTCCGCTACTCACAAATGTTTGAACCATTCTCGTTATGTGATCGCATCTCATGAACTATGGAGCAGAATAATTCAGTAGCGGCTGTTTCG
>JBEIQV010000334.1:0-3318 GCA_040376335.1 Verrucomicrobiia bacterium
CCACCGCCAACTCCGGCCCCGGCTACACCCTCACCTTCATAGCGATGCCCTACAAATCCTACTCCATCCAATACAAGGACACCCTCACCGCCGCCTCGTGGACAACACTCCAATCCTACCCCGCCACTACCTCCCAACAAAACATCTCCTACACCGACCCAACGGGCACAGGAACGAGATTCTACCGCGTCGCAACACCGTAGTAACATCTAACAACTTTCCCAACCGGCGCGCAAACTGATGTGATGAACGTCAAACGATGAAAGCCTCACGCTTTTCAGACTGCTGCCCTTGCCCATTCTCCATCTAGAAACCACTCTTGAATCCCTGCCGGTCGCAATGCAACGAACTCTTGTTAGCCCTCAGCAAGATGACCCTTGATTTCAAATGCGACATCCTTTTCACAAGACGATGCCGCTCTTTACCCGCACCCCTCACCGATCCGCTAAAATACTGTCATCACCCATAGAAAATACCCTGTTGCGGATTCGTAAGAATCGCCACATTATACCCACACCAATGCAACTCCCATCAGCCTCACAAAGAACCCGTTTCTTCCGAGTGCTGTGTTTATTTATCATAGCACTCGCGGGATCGGCGCGGGCGGCTGTGGTGATTAATGAAATCCTGTATCGCCCCGGGGGAGCGACGTATCCCGAGGATACGGGAAAGGAGTGGATCGAACTTAAAAATACGGACGGCGCTCCCGTGAGCGTGGCTGGGTGGAAATTCGACAAGGGCGTGAATTTCACATTCCCCGCCAACACCACCATCCCTGCGAATGGCTATCTCGTCGTCGTGGCAAACACGACTAAGTTCACCGCCGACTTCCCCGGTATTACACACGTCGGCCCGTGGACCGGCTCGCTCAGCAACAGTTCGGAAACGCTGCGCCTCGTGGATGCGCTCAACATCACCATGGACGAAGTGACCTACGCCAACGAGGGCGATTGGGCGGTGCGCACCTATAATGCAACTGACGGCTGGGCGTGGAGCACTGCTGCGGACAACGGCGGCAAATCCGTTGAGCTGCGAAATCCCGCGCTCGCCCACACGAACGGACAAAACTGGGACGTCTCTACCAACGCTGTCGGCTCGCCCGGTGCGGCGAATACTAAGGCCACGACGAATGTTGCGCCTTTGATCAGCGGCATGGCGCACTCACCTGCCATTCCGAAGTCCACGGAGGCGGTGACGATTTCCTGTCAAATTACGGACGAAACGCCAGCGGCCTCGCTCATGGTGAATCTTTTCTGGCGCGATGCGACGACCGCATCGCCCCCCGCATTTGCGAGCGTGCCGATGACAAACTCCGCAGGGACATTCTCCGCCACGTTGCCGGCAAAAGTGAATCTCACCATCGTCGAGTTCTACGTATCCGCGAGCGACGGAACCAACACGCGCACATGGCCCGCGCCCGCCAACGGGGGGCAGAACGCGAACTGCCAATACCAAGTGGACGACAGCGTTTCCACGCTCTACACCGCCACAAGATCGAATGCAGACATCATCCTCACGCGGAACATTGCTACTGGGAATGATGCCAGCCTGAATATCAGCCTGGCCAACGGCACTTGCACTGGGATTGTCACGGCCAGCACCAGCGCAAACACGACCACAGGCGGCGCAGTCCCACAAGTGGAGACCGCAACCGCAATGGGCACAATTACGAGTTCCGGCAACGCCACCGTAGTAGTCACTGGAGCAGGAATCGCAGGAAGCCCGGTCACACTTTCCGTGCCGGTGCTTAGTGGTGATACGCCAGCGCAATGGGCGGAGAAGGTGAAGACAGCCATCAACGGCAACACAGCAATCACAGACTCCAACAACTACTATCGGCTCACCCTCACGGCGGCGGAGAATGCGGCTTTCAATGCCGTCAACACAGCCTTGGACACCGAGTTCAACCAAACCCTCATCGTCGCCCGGGGCGCAGAGCGCATCATCCGCTACAGCGCCTCCATGCGCATTCGTGGCAACAGCAGCCGCGGCTACGTGTTCAAGCCGCTGCGCATCTCGATCCCGAACGACAATGCTTGGGAAGGCATTGATTCATTCAACTGCAACCCGAAGGCATCCTACCTGCAATACATCGGCATGAGTATTTTTCAGGCCGCCGGGGTGCCCGCGAGCACCGCCGTCCCCATCGAGTTGCGCCGCAACGGAGTTGAATCCACCACGAGCAGTGGCGGCGCTGCAGACTTTGGAAAATGGGTGCGCGTCGAGGAAATCAACGGCGACATGGTGGACAACCATTGGCCAGACGCAAACAGCGGCAACCTTTATTCCAAGAGACGCCCGGATACTTTCTGGAAATCCGGCACCTCTGCGCCCACGAACCCAAACACAGTCATTGATGGCTGGAGCAAACAAAACAACAGCAGCGCCAACGACTGGACCGACCTCACCAGCTTTTTCACCACATGGCAGGCGGCTGCCGCCCCGCACTTCCCCGGCTTTCCCACTGCAGGCGACGTGAACAGTGGAAGCTGGAACGGCACCCCTTTCACCGCACCGGAAATCACGAGCATCGAAACTGTCGCCGACCTTGATCAATGGGCGAAGTGGTTCGCGATCATTGCCATCCTCGAGGATAACGAAACGAACATCTCGAACGGACAGGACGACGACTACGATGTCTATTTTTACCCAACTGCGACTGGCCAGCGCCGCCTCCAATTCATCCCCCACGACATGGACAACATCCTGGGCCAAGGCGAAGGCCCATTGGCTTTCAACGCCGTCGGCCTCTATGACGTGACCGACAACGGCTCGATCTTCAAACCCCTGCTGCCCTTGTTTGGAAACGACTCCACCGTCGGCAACGAGGCCTTCCGCACCAAGTATCACCTCGCCCTGCAAGACGTCTACGGCACCGTCCTCAACGCCGACACCACGGGCAACCCCACTCCGACCTTCTACGCGTTTCTCGACAGCCTGAACCTCACCAACAACTGGGTGCCGCCCGCAACCGTCACGGCGATGAAAACCTTCGCCACCCAGCGGCAAGGATATTTGCTCGGCCTCATCAACTCACCATTTTGGAGCCAGCGCGGAGGGACGGTCGCTGCGGGCAGCACCTTCACACTCTCGCTGCGTCCCGGAAAATCCGGGACCATCAAATACACAATCGATGGCTCGGATCCAAAAACCTCCGGAACCGCCATCACGTATTCCGGCGCCATCACCATCTCCAGTTCTGTCACCATCAACGTCCGAATTTTAGACGGCTCCACTTGGGGGGCGTTGGATCGGGCCACATTCTACGTCACACAAGACTTCAGCAAACTCGCAGTCACCGAAATCAACTACAACCCA
>JBEIQV010000355.1:0-2984 GCA_040376335.1 Verrucomicrobiia bacterium
CGAGTAAAAGTCCACTTCACCATCCGCGCTGGTATGAGCGAGCACGACTTGGAGAACTGGAACCTCCCTCCCATTTTCCGCGAGCAGGGCGGTCTCTCCGCTCCATGAGCTATCGCGCAAAGCGGTAGGGAAGCTCTCATGCTGGACGACTTCATACGCCCACGCTGGATGCATTTCTTTCACATTGCGAAGCTCGACGGAATCGTCCTCTGTCCATCCAAAGAGCCGCCGCCCGGCGACGTTCATATACAACAACTGTCCGGAACGATCGGTCATCGCAACTACGTCAGTCGTTGCCTCCAGAATCTTGATGATGCGCGCATGTGCTTCGTCGCTGTGAAGCGGTGAAGTCGGCGTGTTGATTTTAGCCGGGGCGGTCATGCGGGTTGGTTTTACGGAAAAATTGCGATTCTGAAATTAGCCAGATGGGTGCCATGTGAGTGATGTATCTTCAGGAGGTAAATGGGATGGGTGATTAGTGGCAAACACGCAAACGGCTTGCATTAAACAAATGTGGCGATAGCCTGCCGCAATGAAATCATTCCGGCTATTTCTGTTGTTTCTGCTTACGCCTGTCTTGGCTTGCGTCGGGGCGGAAAAAATCCGTGTTTCAACCTTTTCCAGCGTCCTTACGGAAGTCGCGCAGCAAGTGGGTGGCGACCGCGTGGAGGTTATCGGGCACGTGAAACCGGGCTCCGATCCTCACGATTTCGAGCCGAAACCGAGCGACCTGCGCGCCGTCGCCAACGCGCAACTCGTCCTGCTTTCCGCAAAGCAGATGGAGGGATATGTGGGGAAACTAGAGGAGGCTACGGGAACAAAGGGCGTCATCATCCATGTTGGCGATCAATTTCCCTCGCTCAAGCTCAGCGTCCAGCACGGGGATCATTCGCATGATGGGGAGGACCCGCACTGGTGGCACAGCATCCGCAATATTGCCCGAGCAACCAAGATCGTCCGCGATGAACTGGTCAAACTCAGCCCTTCCGACAAAACGGCCTTCACGGCAAATGCCAGTGGCTATCTGGCAAAGATGGAAACACTGGATGCCTGGGTGAAAAGCAAAGTCGCCGAGCTGCCGCGCGACAAACGCAAGCTCGTTACGAATCACGACGCCTTTGGCTACTTTGCCCGCGAATACGGCTTCACAGTGATGCCCATCGCTGGGCTTTCAAAAAACAATCAGCCCGGCTCCAAGAAAACAGCGGAGGTTATTCAGGCAATTAAAGCCGCAGGAGTGAAGGCTGTGTTCTCCGAGGATGTGGCTAACCCGAAAGTCATTCAGGAAATTGCACGTGGGACTGGTGCGAAATTTGGCGGCTCGCTGCTTTCCGACGGACTTGGCAACGGCGACGGCGGAACCATCGAGGGTATGTTCAAGCACAACGTCGGCACCATTGTGGATGCCCTGAAATAGATGCGAGGCTCTCCACTACTCCGGGCCGCGATTACGTTTATTGCGATGCTTCTGCTCACGCCATTGCTGTGGCGGATGACGCAGGCCGAATCGCATCCGCCAAAAACTATGGAAGTAAAGCCGCCTAGTGACGCACAGAAAATCCAGCTCGTGCTCACATTCACAAGCGCGCCGAAGCGCGTGAGTATTGTGCATCTAGGTCAGTCGGTGTGGTCAAAAGATACACCGGAAAGTCAGGAGGAATTTTCGCTGAAACTCCCATGGCCGAGTGAAGGCGGTGAATTCAAATTCAAAGTTGAGTGGGCTGATGAAACTCCGCTTTCCGCCATGCGCGTTCAACTCACCGATCCCGCAGACAACGACATTGAACGCAGCTTGTGGGGAAAAGGAATCGTCGAGCGCGTGCTCAATTTTCCGTAGTCGCCATGAAGCACTCCCACGCTCTCCAACTTCAAAACATCACCGTGAGCTACGCGCGCATCCCAGCGCTGCATCATATCAGCTTCGAGGTATGCTGCGGCCAGTGCGTCGCACTGCTCGGGCCGAATGGCGCTGGAAAGACAACGCTGCTCAAGACGCTTGCTGGCCTCGTCGAGCGCGAAAGCGGCACGATTCATTTCCATGGTCGCGAAGTGCGTGGTGCCACGCCCGATATCGCCTACCTGCCGCAGCGCGGGCAGATTGATTGGGACTTTCCGACGACGGTGCGCGGCCTCGTCGAGATGGGGCGCTACCTCCGCCTTGGCTGGTGGCGCACTTACGGTGAAAAAGACAGGCTCGCAGTGGACAGCGCCATCGCCGGGATGAATCTCGAATCTTTGCAGGAACGCCAAATCAGTGCGCTCAGCGGTGGTCAGCAGCAACGCGCATTTCTCGCCCGCGCGCTCGCGCAGGAGGCACATGTATTGTTGCTCGATGAGCCATTTACCGGCCTCGACAAACCGAATCAGGACAACCTGAAGCTCACACTTCGCCAGCTTCGAGGGCAGGGGAAACTGCTCATCGTCTCGCATCACGACCTCACCAGCGTGCGCGAGATTTTCGACCGGGCTGTTCTTCTCAATGGCGAACTCATCGCCGCTGGCGAAACCGCCGTCACTTTCACTGAGGAAAACATCCACCGCACCTACGAGACGCGCGTCTTCGCAGCGGTGGAGCACGGAGTGGCCATATGAATTTTCTCCACGACATCGTCAGTCAGGAATTCATGCGCCGCGCCCTCGTCGGTGGCGCGCTCATCGGTTTCACAAACGGATTTCTCGGTTCGTTCATCATCCTGCGGCGAATGTCGCTCATGGCGGACGCGCTTAGTCACTCAATGCTGCCGGGCCTCGCTATGGGCGTCATGCTTTTTGGACTAAAACCCGGTGGTCTCTTCTTTGGCGGATTGGTCGCTGCGATGTTTGTCGCCATTGGGGCGATGCTCCTCGCTCGTGGATCGCGGCTGAAGGAAGACACCTCGCTCGCCATTCTCTACACAGTCGCATTCAGCATCGGCGTCGTGCTTTTGCAGATGCTCCCGCCGACGCAGGTGGATTTGAAGCATTACCTTTTCGGCAACGTCCTC
>JBEIQV010000126.1:0-9381 GCA_040376335.1 Verrucomicrobiia bacterium
AACTTCCGACGATTGGGAATCCTCTAAAACTTACCTCAATATGCATCCATCCATCCCACCCTCCGCCTGACACTCGCCTCTTTTACAGAAAATTACTTGCTCGGCCCGAATTGCATCGAGGCCGCTGTTTGCACGACCGGTGTCGCGCCGTTCAGATTCACCGTGTAGGCGATGTTCGTGCTCGTTCCGGTGGTGGAGTCGCTTGGGTTCGGCGTGGTGTTTGCGCCGCCGCCGGCGACGACGATTTTGCCTTCGTCATACATCGCCCAGCAGCCCTCTTTTGGATAATGTGTTCCCGGCACATTCAATCCCGATGCGGTCACCGATCCACTTCCATTGGGATTCACCCAGTCCATCGAACGCGTGGGGCCAAAGTGAAAGAGCTGACCATTCGGCGCGAGGAGCACGAACGGATGCCAAATGGTGATGTAGCCCGCCCGGCTCGTCACCGTGCTCCAATTGATGCCCGTGAGCCGCTGCCAACCGGATGCCGCGCTCCATCGCTCTGCCGTATTTGATCCACCGCTGCCGCTCACGGTGAAAACGGAGCCGTCCGTGAGCGCCACGCTCGTGTTATACCAACGCGGGTCGTTCATGTTTGGAATCGCAGTCCATAGATTCGTGCGATAGTCGAAGATGCTCGAGAGCACGGTTGTGTTGCGTCCGCCGTTCACGACGACGCGGCCATCGGGCAGCATCGAAACGCCGCCGCAGAACATATCGTGGCGCGTGTTGTTGATCTCGGTGAACTGCCCCGTCGCTGGATTCCACACTGCTGCGTAGGTAAATTCAGGCCCGGATGGAAAGGTCGTGCGTTGATTGGATGAGAAGGTCAGCAGTCTGCCGTCCGGCAATTGCGCAGCCGTGACCGGAATGTGCGGTGTCCATGGGATGACTGCGGACCATGTGCCGGAGCCGACGGGATCGGTCGCGGGTGCAGCAGCGGGGACGAAGGCAGGTGCGAGCGCGGCGGCTTCAGCGGCGAGTTGATCGGAGAGCGCGTGATCCGTCGTCGCTGCAAAAGCAGAGGTTGCGAGGACGGCGAAGGCGATTGAGATGTGGGACAGTTTCATGGCTGCGATTGATTTTACGGCTGGGCCGCGAGTGCGGGTTTGGCGGGGCGGATGAAGTTTTCGTCGGCGAGTGTTTTGAGGAATGCAACGAGGTCGCGCTTTTCCTCGGCGGTGAGCGACAGCCCGGCGTCGGGATGTTTCGCGAGGTTCGGGTCGAGCGTTTCGCTGCGTTGCACGCCGGAGCTGTAGTGCTCGACGACTTCTTCGAGCGTGGCGAAGCGCCCGTCGTGCATATATGGCCCGGTAGCGGAGATGTTGCGCAGCGAGGGCGCGCGAAATTTTCCACGGTCCGCCGGATTATTTGTCACCGCCATGCGGCCTACATCGTCGTCGGCGAGCGCGAGTCCGTTGTTGTGAAATTGATGATCGGTGAAGAGCGTGCCGCCGTGGCAGTGAAAACAGTCCGCCCCGCGCAAACCGCGCGCCGGATCGAATTCCGTTAGAAAAAGCTGCAAGCCGCGCTTCTCCGATTCGTTCATCTCCGCCTGCTTGCGCACCGCAAGATCGAAGCGCGAATCTTGCGATACGAGTGTGAGCAGAAACTGTTCAAGCGCCTTCGCCACGCGTTCGCTCGTCACTCCGCCGCTGCCAAATGCCTTCGTAAAATCAGCGGCAGAATCTGCATCGGCGGAAAGTTTAGCCACCACGCGATCCAGATTCTCATTCATCTCATGCACGTCCTGAATTGGCATCAGCACTTGCTCGCGCAGGGACTTCGCCCGGCCATCCCAAAAAAACTCTGACTGCCACGCGAGGTTGAAAAGCGCCATCGCATTTCGCTTTCCCGACTGTCCCTCAGCACCGGTGCTCGTCTTGCGCGGGTCTGCGAAAGCGCTTCCCTGCACGTGGCAACTTGCGCACGACTGCGTGTTGTTCACCGATAGCCGCGTGTCGTGAAACAGCCGCCGTCCGAGCGCCACGCCTTCGTCCGTGAGCGGATTGTCCGCAGGCAGTGCGATGCGCGGCAGGCGCTGCGAGACTTCCAGCCGCCGCGCCGTCGTGCCGGGCGGAATTGTTGTTTTCACCACCGCCGCCACATTTTCCTGAAACGCGTCGCCCTTCACCGCGCGCACTTGGAAAGCACCCTCCGCGTTCTTTTTCAACCGCACCGCCAGTGCATCGCCAGCCCGCGAGTGTGTGGATGCGCCATCGCGCGAAAAATCCACGCCATCGAGGATTCGCGCCACATCGAGCGTGATCTGAATCGTGTTCGGCTGCGCGCCTCGTAACGCCACGGGCAACTCCACCGTCATCAAATTCGCATCGTTGCCGAGGTGATACGAGTATCCGCCGGTAGGTTTCCCGTGTTTCGCATAGTGGCCTTCCAGCGCAAGGAACACATAGCCGCCCTGCCAGCCCCAATGCAGCTTGTTCACATCGGGGTGAAGCGCCGAACCGGGCGCGATGGTATTCGGATCCGCCGCATTTGTCGCGGCGTTCACGCCGACATGAAAACGGATCGCTTTGAAATCCTGCGCTGGCACTCCATCGGCGAATGCCGCCGTCCGCCCCTCGCTCGCGCTGATGAACGCCGCCCAATCGGAAGCGCCATCCAGCCACGAGCCATCCATCCGCTGGAGACTCAGCCCGCTGATGAGATAATCCAGCCGCGCCACGCTGGGTTTTCCCTCCTCCGCCAAAGCGGTGAACTGCACCGGACGACCGCTCCATTCATGGCTGAACTCCAGCCGCAGCACTTCGGCGGAAGCGGATGAAACGGTGAAGCAAACGAGCAAGCTGGCACATAGACTGCTTAGTTTTGAGGCAATCTTCGTCAAAACTACATTCGCTCGCGATAGTCGTGCGCGGTCCTGCATAGCTTTGTAATTACTATAAAAACAGTAATCTAAAGCA
Source organism: Verrucomicrobiia bacterium (assembly GCA_040376335.1). GTDB lineage: Bacteria > Verrucomicrobiota > Verrucomicrobiia > Chthoniobacterales > Chthoniobacteraceae > SXWH01. The sequence continues at coordinate 2,928 of JBEIQV010000126.1, forward strand.
AGATTTAAGAACCCGTAGGACTTGATACAGATTCCACTGCTCCTTCACCAGTCACCTCAATGTTCCCGCGTGTTTCCTTGCCTCCGATGAAAACAATGTCGTAGTAGCTTTCTGTTTTCAGACAAAGGGCCTGTAGCTCAATGGTCAGAGCAGGGGACTCATAATCCCTTGGTTGCGGGTTCGAGTCCCGCCGGGCCCACTTTTTACCAGACGAATTACGAATGACGCACGACGGGACATTGAATGGGAAACGCATCGCTGTGGTCGGCACGGGCGCGGTGGGCGGATATTATGGCGGGATGCTTGCGCATGGCGGGCATGATGTTTCGTTTTTGATGCGGGCGGATTTGGAGACGGTGCGCGCGGAGGGGCTGCGGATTTTTACGAAGGGAAATGAGATTCGGCTGCCGCGTGTCGCGGCGTTTGCGACGACGGAGGAAATCGGGGCTGTGGACTTGGTGATCATCGCGCTAAAGACGACGGCGAATGCGGAGTTGGAGCGGTTGCTGCCGCCGCTCATCGGGCCGGGCACTGCGCTGCTCACGCTGCAAAACGGGCTGGGAAATGAGGAGTTTCTGGCGGCGCGCTGGGGCGTGGAGCGGGTGATGGGCGCACTGTGTTTTGTGTGCATCAATCGCACGGAACCGGGCGTCATCCGGCATCTGGATCAGGGTTCAATTTCTGTCGGTGAATTTCGCCGGCCTGCATCGGCACGCGCGCAGGCAATTGCGGACGCGTGGCGCGATGTGGGCATTGAGGCAAAAGCCGTGGACAACCTCGCGGAGGAACGCTGGCGCAAGTTGCTGTGGAATATCCCCTTCAACGGACTCTCCATCGCCGCGCATGCAAATGTGGGCGCGGTGCTCGCGGATGACGGACTGCGTTCGCTCGCACGTTCGCTAATGGACGAGGGCCTCGATGCCGCGCGGCGTCTCGGGCACGCGATTCCCGATTCTTTTGCCGACTGGCAAATCGAACGCAGCTACTCGATGGGCGACTACAAGCCTTCCTCAATGATTGATTACGAATTCTCGCGTCCCGTGGAGGTCGAGGCGATTTGGGGCGAGCCGTGGCGGCAGGGCGTGGCGGCGGGCGCGGCGATGCCGAGGCTGGAGGCACTCCATCGCATCATCGCGCATCTCACACGAACCGCTTGATTCCCGCGCGGGCGCTTGCACTTTCCGCGCAGCCTCCGCACACATCCGCCAATGCAGCCCATCGTCACCATCCGCTCGCTCTCGAAAGTGTATCGTCAGGGCGAAATGGAAATCGCCGCGCTGGACAATGTCTCGCTCGACATCGCGCAGGGCGAATTTCTTTCACTCATGGGCCCGTCCGGTTCGGGAAAAAGCACGCTTTTGCACGTTATCGCAGGTATTGACCGACCGACATCCGGCGAGTGTCGCGTCGGTGGTGTGTGTGTCACGGAGCTGGACGATTCGCAACTCGCCGACTGGCGGAATCAGAACGTCGGTTTTGTTTTTCAGAGCTTCAATCTCATCCCCGTTCTTACTGCTTACGAAAACGTGGAGCTTCCGCTTTTGCTCATGGACTTGAACGGCGCACGGCGAAAAGAACTCGTCCTCACCGCGCTCGAACTCGTCGGGCTCGCCGACCGCGCGCGGCATTTGCCGAAACAGATGTCCGGCGGGCAGGAGCAGCGTGTCGCCATCGCGCGCGCCATCGTCACGGACCCGAAACTCGTCGTCGCCGACGAACCCACTGGCAACCTCGACAGCACGAGCGCCGAGGCTGTTTTGGAAATCCTGCGCACGCTCAGCAGCAAAGCGGGCAAGACCGTCATCATGGTCACGCACGATCCGCGCGCCGCGAGCTACGGCTCGAAGACGATTCATTTGGAAAAGGGGAGGCTGCTCGATGTGGCGTAAAGTTTCTCCATGACGATCCCCGGCTTCCTCGTCCGCAACGCGTTTCGCAACAAACGCCGACTGCTGCTCAGCGTGCTCGGCATCGCCGTCAGCATGTTTTTGCTCGTCACGCTCATGGTCGTTTTGCGTGAGCTGACCCAGCCGCCCAACGACGGCGGCTCCTCGCTCCGCATCACCGTCCGCAACAAACTGTCCCTCGCCAATCCGCTTCCCGCGCGCCAGCTTCCCGTCATCGAAAAAATCTCCGGAGTCGAAGCCGTCATGCCGCTCACATGGTTCGGCGGAAAATTCAAGGAAGACGAGCCGCTCATGTGGCCGCAGTTCGCGGTGGACCCTCGCAAGTTCCGAAAAATCTTCGGTGAAATCCGCGTCCCGGAGGATCAATACGAAGCGTGGGTCAAAGACCGCACCTCCTGCATCGTCGGGCGCGATACTTTCAAAGAGCAAAAAATGCGCATCGGGCAAAAGCTCACGTTTCTCAGCGGCATTTATCCATGCAGCGTGGAGCTTACCATCGTCGGCGTGTATGAGGGCTCGATTGACGACCGCGTCGTGTGGTTTCACCACGCCTATCTCGACGAGGCATTGGACGACTGGGGGAAAGTCGGCGATTGGTGGATCAAAGCCACCAATACGGAAACTGCCGCGCAAATTTGCCCGCTCATCGAAGCCGCCTTCGCCAACACCTCCGACGAAGTCCGCGCCGAAAGTGAGCGCGCCTTCCAGCTCAGCTTCGTCTCCATGTGGGGCGGCATCAAATTGCTCATCGGCGGCGTCAGCACCGCCGTGCTCGTGAGCCTCCTGCTCGTCACCGCCAGCACCGTCAGCATGTCCATCCGCGAGCGATTCCGCGAACTCGCCATCCTCAAAGCCATCGGTTTTCAGCGCCGCGAATTGTGCGCATTCATCCTCGCCGAAAGCTTCGGCCTTTCCGCACTCGGCGTCGTCCTCGGCGCGGGCGGCGCATGGCTCATGTCCCGCACCATGGACATCAAGAGCCTCACGCACGGCGCATTTGTTTCATTTGAAGTGACCCCGCAAATGCTCGGCACCGCGGCCCTCGCCGCCGCCGCCCTCGGCATCCTCTCCAGCGTCTTCCCCGCCATGAGCGTCGCCCGCATGAGCGTCGTCGAGGGCCTCCGCACGCTGGACTAGGAAAACGCTGATTCAATCCCGTAAAACACGCGAAAGGGCGCAAAAGTGGATTTTCACCCACTTTCCACTGTTTTCCTCTTTATTTTGCGCTTTTTCGCGTCTTTCGCTGGCTAAAACGTATTGCTATGCATCGTAGCGTTCTCGCATTTCCTTACCGATGATTGATAGCAACAGTTGCTATCAATCATCTATGCACCATTTTTGATTGATAGACATGGATTCAATCAATCACCGGTTGCCGCCCGGCCACAGTGCGGAGAATATCATGCTCAATCACCGCATTATTTGCGGGAAATACTTGCTTCTGCGGGGAATATAGGCTCTAATCACCGCAAATCATGCGGACTTTATGACCTATATTCACGAAATAGCGGACTGGCCGAACTTCACATGGGATAGCGCGAAGCTCTCACCCGTGCTTGCAGAAGTGCGCCATAAACAAGGGCGCTTGCTTGGAAGAATGGAAGGGCTTGGATTCCAGCTCAGGAACGAAGCCAGCCTCGCAACTTTGACTTCCGATGTCGTCAAATCGAGCGCCATCGAAGGGGAGGTTCTGAGTCCCGAACTCGTTCGCTCATCCATCGCCCGGCGACTTGGCATTGATATCGGCGGTGCTGCTTCCATAAATCGCGATGTGGAAGGTATCGTGGAAATGATGCTGGATGCTACTCAGCGTTTCGCCGAGCCACTCACCGCGGAGCGGCTCTTCGGCTGGCACGCATCCCTTTTTCCAACGGGACGCTCTGGAATGCACAAAATCACCGTCGGCGCATGGCGACCGGCTGAAATCGGCGCGATGCAAGTGGTCTCGGGAGCGATTGGCCGGGAGAATGTTCACTTCGAGGCACCCTCTGCGGAAAAGCTCGAATCGGAAATGACTGCATTGATCCAGTGGTTCGAGTCCCGCGACGAAATGGATCCTGTATTGCGAGCAGCGCTCGCGCATTTGTGGTTCGTGACGATTCATCCGTTTGAAGACGGAAATGGACGCATCGGCAGGGCCATCGCTGACATGGCGCTCGCCCGTGCGGATGGAGCCAAAGAACGATTCTACAGCATGTCGTCGCAGATCGAAGCGGAGAGAAAAGATTACTACCTAAACTTGGAGCGGTCCCAGCGCGGGACGCTGGATGTCACTTCATGGATGGAGTGGTTCCTTGGCTGCCTCGAAAGGGCGATTGCAGGTGCAGACGAGACACTTTCAAAAGTGCTTCGCAAGGCAAAGATATGGGATCGCGTCAATCAAGGCCCGGTCAACGAGCGGCAACGAGCCGTCATCAATCGCTTGATGGATGATTTCGTCGGCAAGCTCACATCGTCGAAATACGCAAAACTCGCCAAATGCTCGGAAGACACTGCCCTACGCGACATTCGCGCACTGATGGAACGCGGTATTTTTGTGCAAAACGAAGGTGGCGGACGGAGCACGAGCTACGCGCTGATCGACATCGTTTGAGAGGAAAAACACCATCCCGCCGCTGCGAACGCATTACGTAGGGATAATGAACGAAAGCAGTGCGCGTTCCGAAATAGCTCCGTGCCTTTGTGTCTTGGTGGTGAAAAAGGCGCATCTCCACCTCCGTGTCCTCTGTAGTTGGACATCAACCGTGCCTTTGTGTCTTTGTGGTAAAAACAGCGCATCTCCACCTCCTGTCATTCCTGCTTTCCTGAGCAATATCGCATTGGTTTCATTCCGCCGCGGCGATTTCCGACTGGGAGATTGACAGGAATTTCTTGGAGGCTATTGCACTGAAACTCCGAGTGCGGGCGCACGCACACACGAATTTGGTGCTATTTACGAGTCTCTTTGCCCGCCCATGAACCTTCAATCAAATCAACGCCATGTTTAACCGCTCTGCATCCGTCCACGTCAGTTTCATCGCCACTGATAAACTGACCTATGAAAACTGGCCGAAACCCGTTCTGGCTTCCGAAAACAAGCCTTCGTGGTGGGAAAAGATGCAGCAATACATCGGTGGCCGACCGGCCGTTGTCGCCTATAAATCGAGTAGCGATCTCAACCCGACTGCCAAGCAATGTATGCCTCTTCACGACGTGATGACTGCTGGCTATCACATTCTCCTACCCTGCGATGTGTTTATTGATTTGGACAGCAGCACAGGTAGAAAGAAGATTGTTTGGGGCACCAGCATGCCCAATATGATTTCTAACCACAATCCTGAGCAGGTCGAGGGCTATCCGGTTCCCGAAGGTTTTGAAACTTTGCCCTATAAATGGAGCAACTCGTGGATCGTCAAAACACCGCCGGGGTGGTCCTGCTTGTTTCAACACCCCGCCTATCACGAACACCTGCCTTTTCGCAGTCTGTCCGCCATTGTGGATACCGACAAGCACGACATGCCCGTTCTGTTTCCATTTCTGCTCAAGCAATCATTCAGTGGTTCTATCCCACGAGGCACACCCATTGCACAAGTGATTCCCTTCAAGCGAGCGGACGTGAAGGCGACATATACTTGGGACGAGGACGGTTCGTTCGCGACGAAAAAACACGCTTTTTATCAGACGCTTTTTCACGCATATCGAAAATTCTTCCGCCAGCCCAAGCCTTACTCCATCGAAGAAGCCCCTCAAGGCAAGTGCCCGTTCCACAGCGGGGACACTTCGATTGGGAATCCGGGCAAATCCGACTGAATCCAAGTATTTCCTCACCGATGAGGGATAGCAGTAGTTGCTATCAATCACATATCTGCTATTTTTGATTGATAGAAAGTGATTCAATCAATCATGCACTGGAACTGGCAGCTATCGGACTGGCCGAGATTTTCTTGGCAGGAAGCGAGATTTGACAAGGCGGAGCAGTGTTTTTTGCTTCAGGCTGGAGTGTGCGTCGGCACGGTGAATCACCTTACAAACGAAGCACACGAGCAGATCCTTGTGGAAGTGATCTGCGATGAGGCTCTGACGACTTCCGAAATCGAAGGAGAAATCCTGAGTCGCGAAAGTGTTCAGTCTTCCATCCGCAGACAACTCGGCCTCGCGGCAGACAACCGGAAAGTGCAGCCGGCAGAGCATGGCATCGCCGAACTGATGGTGAATCTTTACCGCACGTGCGCGGAACCCCTCACGCACGAAACACTGTTCGAGTGGCATCGGATGCTCACCAACGGACGCCGCGATCTCCGTGACATCGGGCGCTATCGCACGCACGTAGAGCCGATGCAGGTCGTGTCGGGTTCCGTTCACGAGCCGAAGGTGCATTTTGAAGCTCCGCCATCATCCGCTGTCACCGATGAAATGAATCGCTTCATCGAGTGGTTCAACAACACCGCGCCGGGCGGCACCACACCGCTTGCCGCCGTGAAGCGCGCAGGTATCGCGCATCTTTACTTCGAGTCCATCCATCCGTTTGAAGACGGCAACGGACGTATCGGCCGTGCGATTTCCGAGAA
>JBEIQV010000059.1:0-13790 GCA_040376335.1 Verrucomicrobiia bacterium
ACGCGGCGGACAAATTCACCATCGGAGCTTCGCGGCGAAGGCGGGAGATTTAGCTCGCGCAATTTCGTCAGCACTTGATCGTCAATCCAGTTCCTGCGCGGCGCCTGCGTCCACGTGCTCTCGGCGATTTGATTTTCAAACGGAACGCTCGCTGTGCCGAACGCGACCTTTTGCAAATACCAGACCGTCACCGCGCTCTCGCCGTGGCCGACCACCGTGGCGAGGCCCGCGTCGTCCACGTTGAGCACGGTCTGATTCGCTGCCGTGTATTTCGCCCAGCGCGTCACGTCCTCGCTGTGTCCGTCGGAAAAATGCGCGCGCACGGTGAACTGCTTCTTTTCACCCGGAGCGAGGCGCACCTGCGCGGGCTGCACTTCGATTCGCTCGATGCGCGCATCTTCCGCACGCGGCCCCGGCGCGCCATCGGCGATCCAATCCACGAGCGTGCGCCACTCCGGCGAATTCACTTTGAACCGCTCGCCGCCCTTGTGCGGCACGGCGCTCGTCGCCTTCAGCAGGATGAGCGACTTCGCAGGCTCGCTCGGATTCACCCGCCGCCCAAACGCGCCGCGTGTGAGCGTGAGAAAATCGCCTTCGTCATCGTAGCCGCGCAGCGACAGCCGCAATCCCCCCTGCCCCGCCGCCGCTCCATGGCAAGCACCCGTCGAGCAGCCCGTCTTCATCAAAATCGGCTGCACGTGATTGCGAAAAGTCACCGTCTCCGCGCTGGCGGAGAGGACAAGGACAAGAAGCAAAACAATCGCTCGCATGGCCCACACTTTCCGCACTTCCGCCAATGAGTGCAAGCAACACATCCAGCGTTCACCGCATCCTCCTTCCTCCCTCACACGTTTCGCTGGAACGGCATATTTTATTTCTTATATTTTTCCCCAAGCCGTTTAGGAACAAGGTAGGCTTCGCAGGGAAGTTTTTCTATAATCTGACCTTGTTGGCAGGTGACATCATAGCCTGAAGAACCTATGAGGATTCTGGCCCGTCCATCCCACAACTCTCCATCCTTATAGATGTTCTGAACAAAGGCGCCAGATCTCGCATCCCATTCTCTCCACTCACCAACTTTCCGACCATTTAGATAGGTTCCACTCTCACTTGGCTTTCCCTCCCGCCATTGTTCATAAAGACCATCTAAATTCCCATCTCTTACCTGACATCGCGTATAAAGGCGGCCTTCGGGATCCCACGTCACATATCTGATATAGACTTCCCCATTCTTCTTCTCCCAGGTTTCTTCGCTTTTGAAGCCTGTAGGGTGATGGAATCTCAAGGTGCCCGTAGAGGGTCTAGCCTCTTGCCTAAAGTAAGGGAATTCCAGTTCATGGACGAATCTTCCGCTTTCTATAACTTTGCCGCTGGTATCAAGCAGTTCCCAAGACGTTGATTCCTGCTTTGAGCACGATGTGAAGAGGCACATCCCCAATACAAACAGAAGCAATCTATTCACAATATGCCTTTCTAACCACCCAACGTTAACCGACGGCGGGTGCGGCGCAGCACGTGCGAAAAAACAGCGGGGACACAAGCGGTGGAAGCATGGCTGTTAGCACTATGGGTATTGTGGGCGTCGCGTGACGTTTGCTAGAAAGTGAGCGTGACCGTCATGATCGCATTCCACAGGACGCTGTCGGCTTCGCCTTCGTGGCTCTTGTCGCCGAAGCCGTCCACTTGATCGGTGTTGAGGCGGTAGATGTCCTTGTAGCCTTTGTCGGGGAAGAAGAGGCCGATGCCCATGCCGACGATGATGTTGTCCGTGAGGAGCGGGCGGTATTTCATGCCGAAGCTCACGTCCCAGCCGAGGCGGTCGTCCACTTTGTTGGTTTGGAGCGCGTGCTCGATGGGCGCGGTCTGGTCGAACCAAATGTAGTTCGCGTTGAAGAATGCGCGGAGGCGCGGCGTCACGTCGGCGTCGAGGCCGAGGCCGAGGATTTTCACGCCGGGGTTTACGAAGTTCGACTGCCCCTCGGTTTTGCTGCTGCGGAGGCTCGTGAGAAGACTGTCCGGGTTTTTCAAATTCACCGCTGTGCCCGCGAGGTTAATGCCCTCGTGGACATACCAGCTAAACGGCCCGCCGACGAAATTCGGCGCGTCGAGAATGCTGTCGAAACCGGTCGCGTGCTCGTCCGTCGGATTGCGATCGCCGCTCGCCCAGAAACCGCTGAGTTTGAAGCGCAGCCAGTCGCGGTCGTAGCTCAATTCCGCTGCTGCCATCTGCGCATTCACATCCACGCGGCGACCTGCGAGGCCGTTGAGTTCGTCTTCGCCGAGCGCCCAGTAAAAGGCGTGCGTGATGTTCCAGCGACCGATGTGGCCGTCGCCAGCCCATCCGAGATACGCCACGCGCACATCGTGCTCCGTTGAGAAATCACCCAGCGGCGCGGGGCGGACGAGGAAGTCGTTTTTGTCGTAGTGACGCTGTCCGTCATCCCAGTTCATGTGAAAGGACGCCTGCGTGGTGTAGCCCTTCCAGATGAAATCCTGACGATAAATGTTGGCGATGAGCACCTGCTGGTCGCGTGAATCGAATGTGTTCAGCCCGCTGTAGGTGTCCTTCTCGCGCATGTTGAAATACGCGAGGTTGTATTGTGTGCGGTTGTTGTCGTGGTTTCCAAACAGGCGGATGCCGAGATTGGTGTCGTTGAAAATGAAGCCGCGAAAATCCGACACGAACGGCTGGATGCCCCATCGTGAAGTCCAGAAATCGTAGTTATCGCTGAGGTCGCCGAGGTGATACTCGAAGAACAATTCCTGCAACGCGATCCACTCTTTGTGGCGGTAGGTGTTTCGCGTCCCGGCGAAGTCCTTTTCGTGATCACGGTTTTTGCCGCGTTTGGATAGTGGCTCATTGGTAACAGGGTCCACATCCACAAAGGAGTCCGATCCTCCCGATGCGCGCAGTTGCGGTGCGATGTAGCGGAAAAGATCCGCCGGATTCACCACCTTCGTAAGCGGCTTCAGCGCACCACCCTCTGCATTCACGCTGCCCGATGCCTTCGGCGTTGCACCGATTTTAGAAGTATCCGGCTCGGAGCCACTGCGGCGGTTCACGCCACGCGGATCGGGATCGAGCAGGTTTTGCTCGCGCACCCAAATCCAGTTGTCGTTTTTCACCAACTGCACGCGGAAGAGCCAGTCAACCGGCTTGAACGACGTCTCGCCCTTGAAAATTTCCACCGATAGCGAACGGTCATCCACAATCAGCCACTGCTCGCCGCGCCCGAAAAACTCCGAGCTGTTCGGCGTCGCTGCACTCACGCCGCTCGGCACCGGCAACCGACGGTATTCAAAGAGCGAAAAGTTTTTTAGCGTGATGTTCGCAAAAATATCCTGTCCGTAGATCGGGTAGTCGCCCTTGAGCTTCGACTGCTCGTAGGGGTGCCACCATTTGATCGTCTCGCGTCCATCGCCGTAGGGCGTCTCGTGCGAAGGATCGTGATAGCGCTGCCACTTCGGAAACGGAATGGCCCAGCGATTTGCAATGGGCGACGTGCCCGGCAAAAGTCCCAGCCCTTCGCGACCGAGCGGATATTCGCGGTAGTGAAAAATATTGTCCCGCTGGTGCTGCGAACGCACGCCCCTGCGCGGAAGTTTCAGCCGGCCCGGCTCATCAATATTGTCGAAGCGCGGCACATACAAAAAGTCCTCCGGAAAAAGCGAAGGGCGGTCGCGCAATTCACCCGGCTGTGGCGCAGGCAGCGCATCCGGAATAAGAGGTGATCCTGTTCCGCCAAAAATACCGTCATCCAGCGGCGATCCCGTTGGCAATTTCGGCTCGCTCTTCACCGGCTCCGGCTTTGCGGGCGGTGGCGCATCCGGCATCTCCGGCAGCGGGCGCACTTTCGGATGCGCCACTTTAAACGAATCCACACTACTGCCCGGATCGGGATTAAACTGCGACGGAGCTTTCGGCGGCGATTTCTGCCGCTCCGTATGTGTCGGCTCCTCGCCTATAGGATGCGCGCAAAACCCTGTGCTCAGAATACAAACCGTTGTGGCTGCAATCGTGACTGGTCGGGTTGGAAGCATTTCGCGCTGCATTTACTCGGTCTTGCCCACATTTTGCAACCTTTCGCAAAAGCGTCCCCGGCGTGACTCGAACACGCGACCGGCCGCTTAGAAGGCGGCTGCTCTATTCCAACTGAGCTACGGGGACTTAAAAAACCGTCGCGCAAACCCATAATGCATCCCCTCGAAAACGGCGAGAGGTTTTCAATACGAACCGCCAGTCGTGCAGAAATCCGTCGCGAAAACTCGGCGCAATTGTTGATTGTGAAAAGTGCAGGCAACCCGAAGAAATCCGCACGTTGTGAAGTTTTATGATTTACCGTTGACCCACCCATTACTTGTGTTAGACCCAGAGCTTTCCGGCATCCCACCACAAAATCATGTATTGCCCCAAGTGCAGCAGCCTTGAAGATAAAGTGATTGATTCCCGGCTGTCCAAGGACGGTCGAAGCATCCGCCGTCGCCGCGAATGTCTGGCCTGCAACCACCGGTTCACCACTTACGAGGAAGTCGAGCGGACGGAGTTGCGTGTGTCCAAACGGGATGGGAGGAGCGAGCCTTTCAACAAGGAGAAGCTGCTGAACGGGATGATCAAAGCGTGTGAGAAGCGCCCTGTGGGTGTGATTCAACTCGAGCAAATCTCGGACGAAATTATGGCGACGCTCGGCTCGGAGTTCCGGCGCGAAGTTCCGAGCACGGTCATCGGTGCAAAGGTGATGGCGGCGCTCCACGAACTCGATGAGGTGGCCTACGTGCGCTACGCGAGTGTGTATCGGCACTTTCAGGACATCGGGGAATTTATCCACGAAATCCAAAAACTCGAAAAGCGTCCGCGCAAAGGCGGGGCGCAAACCGAACTCTTCAAGTGATCGCCTTCCGCGACGGACTTCCTTTGATTGCACTGGCAAACAGCCAGGTGGTTGCCTTCGAGCGCGAATGGCTGATTCGCGCGCTGAATGTGGCGGCGCAGCGGGCAGGCTATGCGAAGTGGTGGCTCGCCCCGCACATCGCCGAAAGCGTGCAGGTGTGGCTGGAGGGAATGCCTGATGTGCGCGTGATGCCGGTGGCGCAGTTCACACGGGCGGTGCGCGCGGCGCTGCAAGTGATCGGCTACGCGGAAGTCGGCGAGCGTTTTGAAGCGGCGGCACCTTTCTCGCGTATCTCGCTTATCGAGGTCGCACAGGAGGCGGGAAATGGCTACGAGCTTGCGTTCTTCAACACGCTGGGCCGTCGCCTGCACGAAGTGCTGGAACTCGGCGGGAGCTATTGCGAACTCATCGGCCTCGAAACGTGCGTAAAACTGCTGCGGCAGAAAAAACACTGGTGCAGCCGGTGCGATGCCCTGCGCGCCGAGATCGTCATTTTCGCCCGCGAGCAAAGCGGAATCGCCTGCCGCGACGCGGGCGACAAACCAGGGCGCGAACTTTTTCTCCACGTCGCATGACCATCTTTGAAAAAATCGCCAGCGGTGAAATCCCCGCGAAATTCATCCACGAAGCCGAGGACTTCGTCGCCTTTCACGACGTGAATCCACAAGCGCCCGTGCATGTGCTCATCATCCCGCGCAAGTGCATCCCGCGAGTCGCGCTCGCGGAGGCTGCGCACGCGGATTTGCTTGGCAGGATGTTGCTCGCATCGCGTGAAATCGCTGAAAAACTCGGCGTTCTGGAAAGCGGCTACCGGCTCGTCATCAACAACGGCCGCGATGCGGGCGAAAGCGTGCCGCATCTGCACATTCACCTGCTCGCTGGACGCGCCCTGCAATGGCCGCCGGGATAACTTTTATGGACACACTACTTCACTACCTACCCATCATTGCCGTGCTCGCAGTTTTTGCCGAGCGGATGCGCGAAGTTTCCACCAAACGCGAAACCGTGCCCGGCAAGACACAGGAGAAACTCACCTTCAATCTGTTCATGTTTTGTGGCGTCGCCATCGTCGCGGGCGGCATCTCGGAATACCTGCTGCTCGGGTTGGATTTCTGGTGACCTACGTTCGTCATCGGACTTCCGATGTCCATCGCATCATTCGTCATCCGGCGCTCGGCCATCCGTGCGCTCGGGCGTTTCTGGAGTCTGCACGTCGAGATGCGTGAAGGGCACGAGTTTGTGCAAACTGGGCCTTTCGCCCGCGCCCGGCACCCCGTTTATTTTTCGATGATTCTCGAACTCTTCGGCATCGGTCTCATGCTCAACGCATGGTTCACACTCGCCGGAGTGTTCGCCATTTTCATCCCCACGATGCTCACCCGCGTGCGCATCGAAGAGCGCGCCCTCGTCGAGAAATTCGGCGACGCATACCGCGCCTACATGAAAACCACACCGGCAATCATCCCCTGCGGCAGCCGCAATAAATGAACTACCCGGAATCCCAGCGCAGGTTCGTGATTACCGGAATGGGTGTGATGGCACCAAACGGTCATGCGCTCCCTGTTTTTTGGGACAGCATTCGTTCGGCGCATAGCGCAGCGGGGCCGATGACGCGCTTTCCAGTGGAAGACTCACCAGTCGGCGCAGCGTGTGAAATTCGCGGATTTGAACCCAGCGATTACATGGAGGCCAAGGTCGCCAAGCGACTGGATCGCTCCACTCAATATGCAATCGCTGCGGCGCGAATGGCCGTTAAAGATTCGGGATTAAATATCACTGCACTTCAGGCGGACCGCGTGGGTGTTGTCGAAGGCACAACAGTCAGCACGCTCGACGCAGCCACGCGTTCCGCCGAAGCGTGGAAAAAACGCGGCTACCGTGGAATCAGCCTTTTTTCTATGGTGAATGGATACAGCGGTAGCGGTAGCGGCGAACTCGCGATGGAACTGGGCATCAAGGGCCACGCCATCACGCTCAGCAGCGGCAGTGCGAGCGGGAATGATGTGATGGGCTACGCTCTGTCCATGCTCCGCGACGGCGAGGCTGACGTTATGGTTGCCGGCGGTGCCGAGGCTCCCATTCAGCCGCTCGTGTGGGGAGCTTTTTGCCAGTCGCGCGTGATGGCCGTGAATCGCGACGATCCTGCGCACGCCATGAAACCCTTCGACGTCGCTCGCAGTGGCTTCGTGCTCGGCGAAGGTGCGGGCTTTGTTGTCATGGAGGAACTCACCCATGCACTCTCACGTGGTGCCCGGATTTACGCGGAAGTTTGCGGCCATGGCCGCGCGTGCGAAGCCTTTCATCCCGTGGCACCAGAACCAAATGGCGCGGGCGCAATTCTGGCGATGCAGCGTGCGATGAAAAGTGGCGACATCACAGCCAGCGAAGTGGATTACGTGAATGCGCACGGCACAGCGACAGATGCAAATGACGTAGTAGAAACGCGCGCGATCAAAACCGTGTTCGGCGCATTAGCCCGCAGAGTGGCGTTCAGTTCCACGAAACCAGTCACGGGGCATCTCATGGCAGCGGCAGGCGCAGTCGAAACCGTCGTCACTGCGCTCGCCCTGCATGAACAGGTGATTCCGCCGACAGCGAACCATCGTGTCCCAGATCCAGAATGTGATCTTGATTACGTCCCGCAAACAGCACGCCCCTATCCAATCCGAGTCGCACTGAACTTGAGTTGCGGATTCGGCGGGAAGAATTCCTGCTTGGCTCTTCGACGATGGCCAACTCCGGCACGATGAGCATTTTTCACTACATACCGCTGCTGGGTGGTATCTTCAATTTTGCCCTGTCCCTTTTCGTCCTCGGTTGTGATCGCCGCTCCCGTGTAAATCAGGTCTTTGCCGCGTGGGGCATCGGCATCGCGATCTGGAATCTGGGCACATTCGCGATGTTCAGAGTGAACGATCACGACAACGCTCTGATGTGGGCTCGACTCCTTCAATACGGCGTCATCGTTCTTCCGCCCACATTGCTACATCTCAGCCTCATCCTCGCAGGGCAGCGTGTCGGAAAATGGATATTCTGGTTATATATCATGCACGCTGGACTGATGGTGATGAATGCATGCGGCTATTTCATCAGTGATGTGCGCAACGTGGGCTACGCTTGGTATTCCATCGCTGGTCCAGGCTTTTGGATTTACAGCGTCTCACTCACTCAAACTTTCGCCTCGGTCTTCGTTCTTTGGCGAAAGAGCCGCACGCTCCTTCCGAGGCAACGACAGCGCCTCAAGGGAATTCTGGTTGCACAGGCGCTCATCGTGATATTCGGCACCAACGACATCCTCCCAATCATCGGCATTGACCATTACCCGATGACCTCTGTCCCGATTCTGCCCTACGGCAGTCTGGCAGCCGTCGCGTATGGAATCATGGTCGCCTACTCGGTCTTTCAGCACCAGCTTCTCGACGTGCATCTCGCACTTGGGCAATCGGCAGCATACCTCGTTCGCTTTGCGTTCCTCCTCCTCATCGCGGTCGTGCTCGAACTGTTTGTGGGAGCTTTTGCACCGCCGGGCACGATCACAACATTTGCCCTCGTAAGCACCATTCTTGTCATCACCCTGTCCGCGCTCATCGCGTCGTTTCTGTTTCCGAAATTACTCGGCAGTTCTGCGGAGTCGCTTGAGCGGCGGCTGCTCGGCGACCATTTCGAGTATCAGGATAAAATGCGCGCCTTCACCGAGAATCTGCGCTGGCACACCGAGCTTTCGCCTTTGCTCAATGAGTTGCACACGCTGCTCGTGAATACGGTGCGCGTCCGCGCCTACTGGATCATTCTGCTCGATGAAACCAACCGCGCTTTCACGCTTACGCGAGCGCATCCCGACCATCCCCAGCACCAGCTACCAGACTTGCGAAGTGACTCTCCTGTCTTCCGTTTCTTCGCAGATAAAACTCAGGATCATCTTTCCCTCAACACAGGCTCCGAACGTTCGAACCCGGAGAGCCTCGAAGCCAAAGCCTGCGAGCAATTGCGAGCGTTCGTCGGCGACATCGCGTTCCCTTTGCTGGTGGACGACCAGCCGCACGGACTGCTCATCCTCGGGGAAAAAACCAATGGCGCGCCGTTCACCCGCAATGACACGCAACTCCTCGTCTCCCTCACTCAAAACCTCGCTCTGGTGGCGAACCAAATTTCCCTCAAAAACCAAATCCTCCTCAATCAGGAACTCGATCTTCTGGGCCGCATGTCGCGCGGCATGGCTCACGATTTAAATAATCTCAACACGCCCGTGTGGACTCTCCTCCAGCTTTTCAGCGAAGGCTGCGCAGATGAATCCGCACGCACCGAACTTGCGCCCGTCGCCATCCGCAACATCCAGACGATGCGGGCCTACATCCGCGAGGCGCTTTTCTTTTCCGAGAATCTCCGCCCGGACATCCAACTCGGGCGACTTGACGTGCTCATTCAAAACGTTGCGGATCTCGCTCGCGAAAATAAACGCAACGGCAAGGAAATCACCTACCGCGTGGAAACGAGCGGCGAGACGCTTGTCGAAATGGACACCGTCCTTATCCAGCGCCTCATCGCAAACATCGTCTCAAACGCCGTGGATGCTTCGTCGGATGTCGGGGAAGTCCGCATCGAGCTCATCCGCCTCGTCAAAACCGATGCCGCGCGCGACTGGCTGCGCGTGCGCGTCACCGACCGCGGCACCGGCATCCGCACCGAGGACATGTCGCGCATTTTCCAACCCTACTTCACGACCAAGCGCACCGGCGACGAAGGGCGCGGCTTTGGGCTCGGCCTCGCGATTTGCCGCAAAATCGCCACGCTTCACGGCGGCAGCCTCACACTCACCAGCGAGATTGGAAAAGGCACCGTCGTGAATCTCGACTTGCCGAACCGCCAGAAGAACGCCAGAAACCAAGCGTTCCAGCCGCCCGGTTCGATAGCAGCAAATACGCACGTCTAACCCATGCGCACACTCCTCATCATCACTCGACAGCCGCCATTCACAGCGGCCATTGAGGCTGCGCTGGATGCAGGACGCTATCGCCTCATCGGGAAAGAAGACGCAGGAAGTGCGGGCGTTCTGCTCTCGCGCGGCGCGATTGACGCCATCATTCTCGATCTCGAATTTACCGACGCACTCGCCATCCGCACCATCGAGGAAGTGAGGGCACTCGCGCCCGGCCTCCCGCTCATCGTCTTCGCACCGCAGGGCCGCAGGACGTGGGAGGAAGAGGCTTACATCCTCGGCGTCACGCACGTAATCGAAAAACCCGTGCGTGGCAAACTTCTCAGCACACTCATTGAGCGCGCCTTCCTCGATAAAGATGCCCAGCTTCCCGCGCTCGTCCCTCAGCAAGCACCCTCCCTCCCTGCTCTCACCACGCTCCCGCAAAGCCGTGGGCTCGAAACACTCCGTCGATTCTCCTCGCTGTTAGTCCACAGCCTCGACGCGCGCGAACTTCTCCGCGCCGCACTCCAGCAACTCCGCGAAGCACTCGGCATCAATCGCGCCGCAGTTTTCCTCCGCAAACCCAGCGCGCTCACCACGGACGGCACGCCATCTTCCGACGACCACTGGTTGCGCCCCGCTTACACCATCGGACACGAGCCGGGACTGATTCAGGAATTTCCGCTCAGCCTTGCCAACGGCATCGGCAACTACCTTCACAAGCACGCACGCATCCTCCGCGCCGACGCGCCCGAGGCCCGCGCCTCGCGCGAAATAAGTAAGGAATTCGCCACGCTCGGCAGCATCATCGCGCTCCCCATTCATGATCGTGAAATGCTGCTCGGCGTCCTCGTCATTGATGAGCGCATCACCGGCGGCGGCTTCGGCGACGAGGAACTCACGCAGCTTTTCCACTGGCTCGAAGAACTCGGTATCGCACTTCGCAACTGCTGGCGGCACGAACAACTCCACGACACGCACGGCCTCATTGATGACATCCTCGCGGGCCTCGGCGGCGGCTGTATCGTCGTCGGCTCAAATTGCGGCGTGCTCCACGCAAACGAAGCCGCAATGCGACTCATCTCCCCCGGTCACACACGGCGTCTCGACTTCGCAGACATCCCCCAAGCACTCGGCAGCCTCATCTTTCTCGTCATTCAAAAAGGCGAAGCAGTCACGCCATTCAAGTGGCAACCGCCCTCACACCCCGGCATTTCCTGCCGCGTCAGCATCCAGCCTTTCTGCGTCGGCAAAGACAACCGCCCGAACGCCGCACTCCTCGTCCTCGACGACATCACCGAGCACGAGCGCGCCGTGCAGCTTGAAATCGAAACCAGCAAGCTTCGCCTCGTCCGCCAGATGGCCTGGCACCTCGCCCACGAGATCGGAAACGCCGTCACGCCCATCAGCACGATGCAGCAGCTTCTCGAAATTCAGGGCGACGACGCCGACGCGCGCCAGGAAATGAGCGAAGTCCTCGCAAGCAGCGTGCGCCGCATCACGCGACTGACGCAGCAGATGAATTTCCTCAGCCGCGATTGGGACGGCAAAAGCGGAGAGACCGCCTCCATTTCGGACCTGCTCGAAAAAGCATATCAAGACGCGAACACCTTCAACCCGGGAAAACACAAGCCCGTTCTGCATCTCGACAAGACAAGCCCGTGGAAAGTCAGCGGCGACACCAAGGCGCTCCGACACGCATTCTCGGAATTGATCCTCAATGCCATGCAGGCCAATCCGGAAAACCCAAGTGTCACCCTGCGCGTCGCGGATATTAGCACCGAGGGTGATCAGCGTCTCTCCGTCGAAGTTCAGGACGCAGGCCCCGGCTTTCCCCACGAAGTCGCTGACAAAATTGGCGAGCCATTTCAGAGCACACGCAGCGTCGGCCTCGGTCTTGGACTCACCGTCACCCGCAAGATCATCGAAAATCACAGCGGCCAATTGGACATCCCGCACGCCGACCGCAGCCCCGGCGTCATCCGCGTCACCCTCCCCTTCACCAATCCGGCCAACAACTAGCCGGTTGCGTGAGCGAATGCGGCCCGCTATCGCTGCGGAGTGAAATTTTCTCCGAGCATTTTCCTTTTCATCGCAACGCTGACGACGTCTGTTTTCGCAGCGGATCCAACACCGCCGTCGGGAATGGCATTCATCAAAGGAGGCACTTTCACTATGGGCAGCGAGGACGGCGCGACCGACGAAAAGCCATTGCATGAAGTCACCGTAAAATCGTTTTTCATGGATAAAACCGAGGTGACCAACGAGCAGTTCGCCGAGTTTGTGAAGGCCACCAACTATGTGACGCTTGCGGAGCGTCCGCTGACGGCAAAAGAACTTCCAGGGCTGCTACCGGAGTTCGAGGGCAAGACTGTGTCGCTTTGCTACCGCCCACCGAAAGGCGCGGTGAATCTCCGCGACGCACTACAGTGGTGGGCGCCTGTGATCGGAGCAAACTGGCGTCACCCCGACGGCCCCGAGACAGACATCATCGGAAAAGAAAAACATCCCGTGGTGCATGTTTGCTGGGACGATGCGCAGGCTTATTGCAAATGGGCGGGCAAACGACTGCCCACCGAAGCGGAATGGGAATTTGCAGCGCGCGGTGGGCTGGAAAAAGCGCGCTACATTTGGGGAAATGAATTTTCGCCAAACGGAAAATGGATGACCAATACATGGCAGGGGAAATTTCCCCACGAGAATACCGGCGAAGATGGCTTCAAGGGGCTCGCACCGGCGGGGAGTTTTCAGGCAAATGGCTACGGTCTCTTCGACATGGCGGGCAACGTCTGGGAATGGTGCTCCGATTGGTATCTGCCGGACTATTACGCCAAGTCACCGAAGGATAATCCACCGGGGCCGACAACGAGTTTTGATCCCGACGAACCCGGCGTGATGAAACACACGACGCGCGGCGGCTCATGGATGTGCAGCGACTCCTACTGCCGTGGCTACCGCCCCAGCGCGCGGATGAAAACATCGCCTGACACCGGACTCGCGAATACAGGTTTTCGCTGTGTGAAAGACGTGGAGACAAAATAGAAAATGCCCGAATCCACACATAACGTCGCCCGCCGCACAGCGCTCATTTTTGTCGGAATCATTCTGGCATTTCTCGGCGCGACGCTCGCGTGGCTTTATCCCGAAGTAAAACGCGTCGTGCGCGAGCGCAAACAACGCCAGACAGAAAATGCGAGGGGCACCGAGATGGTGCCAGTGCCGGGCAATTCGTTCACGATGGGAGCCAATGACGGCGCTCCGGAAGCGAAACCGCTGCACGACGTGCGCGTGAATCCTTTCCTCATGGACAAGACCGAGGTGACGAACGAGCAGTTCGCGCAATTCGTCACTGCCACAAGCTATGTGACAACTGCGGAGCGTCCGCCCACTGGGGCAGATAAATTGCCACCCGAACAGCGCGCCCCAGGTTCGTGGTGCTTTCGTTTTTCGCCGGATGCGAAAGCGAGTGGACGACGCCCGTGGGCGCAGTGGGTGGCTGGTGCAAACTGGCGGCAGCCGGACGGGCCGGGCTCGAACATCGAAGGCTGCGGCAAGTTTCCCGTCGTCCACGTGAGTTGGGATGATGCGGTGGCGTTTGCAAAGTGGTCGGGCAAACGCCTGCCCACCGAAGCAGAATGGGAGTGCGCCGCGCGTGGAGCCGTGGTCCTCGCACATTTTCCGTGGGGCATGGAAGCGTGTCCCGACGGACGTTGGCGCGCCAACGTGTGGCAGGGTGATTTTCCTACGAAAAATGACGCACTGGATGGCTTCGCAGCACTCGCGCCAGTGGGCAGCTATTCTCTGAACAACTACGGACTCGCCGACCTCGCAGGTAACGCAGCGGAGTGGTGCGCCGATTGGTTTGCTGCCGATTACTACGGCGAGTTGCGCCCGAACCCAGACCGTGCCGCGCACAAAAATCCGCAAGGCCCCGACGTGAGTAATGACCCAACGGAGCCCGGCGTGTGGAAACGCGTGGTGCG
>JBEIQV010000332.1:0-3362 GCA_040376335.1 Verrucomicrobiia bacterium
CGGTCTATTCAAAATTCTTCGACAACATGGGGCCGATTCCGCATCACATGCACCAGTCGCAGAAGCAGGCGAAGCTCGTCGGCCAGGAAGGCAAGCCCGAGAGCTACTACTTCCCGCCGCAGCACAACAACGTCGGCAACAATTTCCCCTACACCTTCATGGGCTTCGAGCCCGGCACCACGAAGGAGCAGGTGAAACAGTGCATCCGCAACTGGAACAAAGGCGACAACGGCATCCTCGATCTCTCGAAAGCCTACCGCCTCAAAGTCGGCACCGGCTGGCTCATTGATCCGTGCATTCTCCACGCGCCCGGTTCGCTCTGCACCTACGAGCCGCAGTGGGGTAGCGACGTCTTCGGCATGTATCAAAATCTCGTCGAAGGCCGCGAAGTGCCGTGGTCGCTCCTCGTGAAGGACATGCCCAAGAGCAAGCACAAGGACGTGGATTTCATCGTGGACCAGCTCGACTGGGACAAGAACGTCGACCCGAACTTCAAGGACAACCACTACCTCGAGCCCGTCCCGGTCGCCGACACGCGCAGCGAGGGCTTCGTGGACCGCTGGATCGTTTACGGAAAGGTGGACGGCAACCAATACTTCACCGCGAAGGAACTCACCGTCGAGCCCGGCGCGAAATGCACCATCAAAGACAAAGGCGCCTACGGCCTCATCTGCGTGCAGGGCAAAGGCACCATCAACGGCCTGCCGCTCAATTCGCCAAAGCTGATCCGCTTTCACGAACTCACCGAGGATGAATACTTCTGCACCGAGGACGGCGCGAAAGCGGGCATCACCTTTGAAAACACCAGCGAGACCGAGCCGCTCGTCACGCTCCGCTACTTCGGCCCCGAAGTGAACCCCGACGCTCCCGTCATGGGCGCATATCGGAAGAACAAGTTCAACTAAGGCACCGCCTGCGACCCCTCAGGGATTCCGAAAAAACTCCAACTAGCCGCCGCTCCGTCCCGCACGGAGCGGCGGCTTTGTTTTTGGAAATACTTCCCAGTCGGATATTCACCAGTTTAGGTTGCGCGACAGCACCATGAACTCTCAAACACTGCAGACACAGTCGGAGCAGCCGAAATACGGCGCACGAGTTTATCGGCTCGCAGGTAAGCTTCTAGTAAAGCAGACAGTTCTGCGAGGCACGACACCAGAGTATGTCATTGACGAGCAGCGAGAGCGGCACGTCTCGGATGGCGATGATGCGGCTATGCAGGAGCGATTCGTGATGCAGTTTCGGGGAGGCTTTAGTATGTCAACCCCACCCCGCCCCCGCCAACTCCCCTGCGGCGCAATACTATGTTAGGTCAAAAAATGAGCAGACGCTTCATCATCACGGTTGCCTTGTCGCTGTTCGCTCTCGGGGCGAATGCGAGGGACAAATCTTCGTCCGAGGTTATTCTTAGCAAGCTCCACGAGTTGAGTTCCACAGTAATGAGCGATTTTTCCAGAGTCTCCATAACCAGTGAGCCGGCACTCCTCGTAATGGAAGCGGACGCCTTCGTGAGAAATGAAACTGCTGTGAATGCTGCAGGTCGTCAAAGCGGCACACGGCGAGTAGCGACGGCGGGCCGTCAAGGTTTTGTTATCCGACTTGAGCACCGCGAAAATGCCAATAGTGTAAGACGTAATGCCGAAACGGACCGAGGAGATTACATCGAGTTCTCCGCGAAGATCATTCTTTCACAAGAGAAGCCAGGCCAGAGCACAGATACACGTGCTGAGGCTATCTTCTTGGATTACCAGCTCGGGAAAAACTTACCCGAGCCTTGGCGCATTCGCATTTCAAAGCTCATCAAGGAACTGGAAGCATTCGATGTTACGAACAAGGAGGGACAAGGGGGGGCAGACAGATAGTCGAAAGAAGCATGAACAAACCCGCGCAATTCGCGAAGAGGATGATGCAAACACTTCAGTGGAAAAAGGGGCTGTGCGTGGTGTTGGTTGTTTTCGCTGCGATCAAAACAATTCAGATATTCTTTCCACAATATGTTTCTGGTCGTGAGGAACAACTTTTCGCTGCGATAAAGGCAGAGCCATCAGTTGCTACGCGCTGCGGTGATTTCAAGGGAATCTCGGTCATCAAACGCAAGGGGAATACAACATTCGCACTTGAGAATCGTAAGAATTTCGCGGCGCAGTCTTATTTCAATGTTATTGGCGAAAAGGCAGCGATTGAAGTGCAGGTAAATTGGCAAGAAGTGGAAGGAGTGTTCTCAATTAACAGTATCTATCCTGTCCCGTAAGATTTCGCCCAGTGCTATGAAAGCCGCTCCAACTAAGTTTTCACCATGATGAACAAAACCGCACAATACGAAGAGGTGATGGCGCATTTGCGCGGGTTGATGGATTGGGAGACGGATGAGGTGGCGGCGCACGGAGGCACAGGAGGCATTCTTGACTCTTTCAAGTTGTGCGCCAATAATGGAGCATCATGAAAACGGCAACCGTTCGAGACCTTCGGAACCGCTACACCAGCTTGCTGAGTTGGATCGGTGCTGGGGAGGAAATCGTCATCACTCAGCGGGGTAAGCCCATCGCGCGCCTTGTTCCAGAGCAGGCGCAGTCGGGCAAAAAGGTGGACTGGTCCAGAAGTCCAGCGGTGAAGCGGGATCGATCCGGCTCCCGTGTGCTGACGGCGGCTGAATCACGCAAAATCATCCATGAGGCAGGCGGAAAATGGTGATCTACGCGGACACCAGTTTTTTGTTCGCACTCTATGGGAACGACATTCATACGCCGCGTGCGGTGGCATGGATGAAGGCGAAGCGCACCGCGCTGACCCTCACTGTTTTGGGCGAGTATGAACTGGGGAACGCCCTCCGTTTTGCGGAGTTTCGCAAAGGGATCGCGCGCGGGGAGGCTGCGCAGTTTTGGACGCAATTCGAGACGGATCGCGCCAGCGGCAGGCTGGTCATTAAAATTTGCAACCTCGCAGACATCGTGGACGAAGCCAAAAGACTCTCCGCAACGCACACGCTGACCGGAGGGCATCGTGGTTTTGACATTCTCCATGTGGCCGCCGCGCTCATTTTATCTGCTGGGGAATTTCTCACCTTTGACGGAAATCAGAAAAAACTCGCTGAAGCCGAAGGCCTCGCAGTGCCGATATAACGGATGGGCGGTCAGGTGAGACTGTGATGAACAAAACCGCACAATACGAAGAGGTGATGACGCATTTGCGCGGGCTACTGGAGGGGGAGACGGATGAGGTGGCGGCGATGGCGACCATTGTTTGTGAACTGCATCACACGATGGGGCATTTCGACTGGACGGGATTTGACCGCGTCGTCGCGCCGGGAGTTTTGAAGGTCGGGCCGTATCAAGGCGGGCATGGCTGCCTGACGATTCCGTTTGAGC
>JBEIQV010000220.1:0-5777 GCA_040376335.1 Verrucomicrobiia bacterium
AAGTTCAAGGAGGCGTTGGCGAAGGCACGGTGTGCGGAGAAGGGGTGGACGGGCATGCTGGGTGCGGAGCACACAGATACCAAGGATGCTGTAAAACTTCGCAAAGCTATCGAGGCGGCGATGAAGAAGTAGGTTGAGGCGGCGCACTCCGGGCACGGCATCCGGCATCCCGCATTGGCAGCGGTCAACTTGACACCCCAGCGTAGTCCGCCCAGCCTCCGCGCGATCATGAAACTCCGGCTCCTCCTCACCCCTGCTGCGCTTCTCACAGTCTTCGGCCTCTCTCTCATCGCCCCGCTGCGCGCGGCAGCGGAGGAAAAGATAAGCGACGAAGTGAAAGCGCAGGACGTGCACGCGATGGCGCTATATGAAAAAGGCGACTACGCGGGAGCGGAAAAGGAATGGAGTGCAGTGCTGGCTGTGCAAGAGCGCGTGCTGGGCGCGGAGCATCCTAACACCTTGGCAAGTCGGAACAATCTGGCCCTCGTGCTACAGGCACAAGGTAAATATGCCAAAGCGGAGCAGGAGTATCGGGCGGTGCTGTTGGTGATGACGCGCGCGCTGGGTGCGGAGCACCCGAACACCTTAACGTGCCGGAGCAATATGGCCGCCACGCTGGAACCCCAAGGCAAGTATGCCGACGCGGAGCAGGAGTATCGGGCGGTGCTGGCGGTCCAGGAACGTGTTCTCGGGCCGGAGCACCCATCCACTTTAGTCAGCCGCGCAAACATGTCCCTCGTGCTGCTACAGCAAAGCAAGTATCCCGAAGCGTTGCGGGAGCATCGGGCCGTATTGGAAGTGCGCGTGCGCGTGCTCGGCGCGGAGCATCCAGATACCTTGGTGAGTCGGAATAGTCTGGCCCTTGTCCTGCAAACCCAGGGCAAGAATGTAGAGGCGGAGCGGGAGATTAGGGAGATCCTGACAGTGAAGGAGAAAGTGCTTGGCGCGGAACACCCGGATGTTTTCCGATCCTACTTGATGTTGGCAATGTGCTTGGAAGGGCAGAAGAAATTTCCCGAAGCGCTGGAGGCGGTCAAGCGGGCGGAAGAGGGATGGAAGCGAGTGCTGAACGCTGACCACCCAAATATCGAAACAGCCGTGCAATTCCGCAAAGATATCGAGGCGGCGATGAAGAAGTAGGTCGCGGCGGCGCATACGAGACACGGCTCCCGTATCCCGCATTGCCAGCGCCCGCCGACGATGTGCAGTCCGGCGCGGGTCATGGTGGCGAAATAGGAGACGGATTATTTGGCGCAACTGTGGAGCGGAGAAAATTTTACCGGTGCCCAAACGCGCCAAATCAACCAAGCACCGCAGTTTATTTCTGAGGAATCACTCCGCTCTCGTGGAGAACGCTCAGATCGGGGTCGTTCTTCGCAAAGTCGCGGAGCTTCTTGTCCATTGTGAAGCTCACATCGAGATGGGCGCGGGCCTGTTCGAGATTGCCGAGCGCGCACTCGTAGCACGCGAGATTGTAGTGAAAGGTGGCCTCTTCATGGAGGGCCTTGGGGCCGCTGAGCAAAAGCTCGCGCGCCGCCTGCGTGTTGCCGAGTTCGTGCAGACAATATGCCGAATGGATGAAGCCCGACGTTTTCTCCGGCAGCAGGCGGCAGAGCTTCTGGCCAAATTGCAGCGCGTCCTTGTATCGCTTCGCCTGCATGAAAACCGAAAGCCGCGTTTCCACGACCGATGGATCGGACTGCATTTCCTCCGGCAATTCAGCAAGCTCCGCGAGCGCCAGCTCGGGAAGTCCGAGTTCGCTGTAGCCTTGTGCGGCGAGAAGGAGGCGCTGGTGCGTGATGTCCATGTTCTGTCCGTCGGACGTGTTCTGCTTTTTGAAACAACCTGAGTGGCGCATTGGCAAGTCTCGTTTTGAAAGTGCGCGGTCTTATTGCCCGGCGAGCAGTTCCTCAAGCTCCGTCACGCGGCGCGCAAAAAGTTCCAGCGTCGCAGCGACTGGCGCGGGGCTGGACATATCCACGCCCGCATCGCGCAGCGTCGGGATGGGAAACTTCGAGCCGCCGCTGCGGAGGAAGCCGAGATAGCGTGTGGCATCCCCCGTTTCCAACACCTGCTGGCTCAGCGCGACGGCGGCGCTCAGACCCGTCGCGTATTTATAGACGTAAAATGCGGAGTAGAAATGCGGGATGCGCAGTGGTTCGAGATCGAGTTCCGCATCCAGCGTAAAGTCCGGGCCGAAGTAATCCGTCAGCAATCCGCGATACGCCGTGCGGATCGTATCGAGCGTCACCGGCTCACCGGCTTCCTCCATCGCGTGCGTGATTTTTTCAAACTCCGCAAACATCGTCTGCCGATAAACCGTCCCGCGAATATCATCGAGCTGACGATTGATGAGATAGGCGCGCAGCTTCGGGTCGCTCGTCTTTTCCAGCAGATGATGCGTCAGCAGCTCCTCGTTGAAAGTGCTCGCCACCTCCGCGAGGAAGATCGGGTAGTCCGCATCCTGCCAGCGCTGCGTGCCGTTCGCGTGCCACGTGTGCATCGAGTGCCCGGCCTCGTGCGCCAGCGTGAACACATCCGCAAACACATCCTCCTCGTAATTCATCAGAATGTAAGGCGGCGCACCGTAGCTCCCGCTGCTGAAAGCACCACTGCGCTTCCCCTTGTTTTCATAACGATCACACCAGCGCTTCGTCGTCAGCCCGTCGTGCAACACCCGGCAATACTCCTCGCCCAGCGGCGCCAGCGACTCGATGCACAACTCAATCGCCTCATCGAAAGTCGTGCGCTTATCCACATTCGCCACGATGGGCACGTAAGTGTCGTATTGGTGAATCTCTGAAAGCCCCAGCACCCGCTTGCGCAGCGCGTAGTAGCGGAAAAGCGGCGCGAGATTCGCGCGCACCGTCGAGATGAGATTGTCATACACACTCACCGGCACATCATCCGAAAACAGCGCCTGCTCCCGCGCACTCGCATAATTGCGGGCGCGAGCCTCGAAGACATCCGCCTTGATCGAATTGGAAAGCGTCGAAGCCAGCGTGAACTTATGCGCATCGAACTCCGCGTAGAATTGATGAAACGCCCGCTTGCGCAGCTCCGCATCCCGCTTTTGCAAAAACGACGAATAACTGCTCTGCGTCAGCTCCCGCGAGCGGCCCGACTCATCCGCCAGCGAGCCGAACTTCATATCCACATTCGTCAGTTGCGAAAACGTCTCGTCATGCCCCGTCAGCGCACTATTGCCCAGCGCCAGCAGCCGCTCCTCCGCCGCACTCAGCGTGTGCGGGCGAAGCCGGCGCAAATCCACCAGATACAACCTCCACTCCTCCAGCGCCGGGTCCGCGAGGAATTTCGCAAACGTCGCATCATCAATCGCCTGCACCTCCGGCGCGAAAAACGCCGACGCCTCCCCGATTTTCGTCAGCAGATTATCCAGTTGCGACTCCCGCGCCAGATTCCCCGAGTCCGACGAATCCTCCGAACTCCGCAGCGAAGCATAATGATGCAACCGCTCGATGAGCTGGCTAATCCGCTTATCGCATTCCAGCGCATCGCGCAGCATCGCCGCCGACTCCCCCACCTTCCCGCGAAAAGCCTCAATCGCTGTATAAACCCGCTGCAACACCGCGAAATCATGCGCCCAAGCCTCCGGCGTCGGGAAAAGCGGCGTCAAATCCCAAGTGTGCTCCAGCTTCACCTGCCCGCGTGTCGGAGTTCCCCCATCATCCTTGTCGAAAAAAATCTGAGTCATGTGTCCCGCAAAACTTGCCCCCGAATTTCCCAACGTCCAGCACGAAGCTTCACGCACACCCACTCTTTCCACCGAACACAAGAAAAGCCGTGAAAAACCCTCCCATTGTAACCCGCCGCGAACTCCGCGAACCCCTTGCGAGGCGTTTTTCGCTACATTGCGGATCGCCACACCACGGCACGCCCTGCGAAAACTTCCACCCTTCTTCGTGCCTTCGCGTCTTCGTGGTAATAAATTCCCGCCCGCCGCACCGCGACCTTGAGTTTTGCGAGAGCTTCGGAAACCGTCATTGACACCCCACTCCCCGCCCCGCTACCCCACCCGCAATATGCGCCTCAAAAAATCTCCCAGTCGCACACTCACCAGTTAGGCGACTCGCACGCACACTCCATGAACGGAAGCCTCTGAATGCCTCATCCTTCGCCAGAACAGATAGCGGACATCGTTCTCAACCGTCGGCAGGTTTATGACCTCGACACCGACAGCCACATCCGACAAGTCGCCAACCGCCTGACAGCAAGAGCTCTGCTTGAGCTACTCGCAGGCTTGGACGACCAATCACCAGATTTCGCATCTCATCTTTCGGCGCTCCTTCGCGAGTTTCCGGACGAGGGGGTAGTCGGCATCATCGGCTTCGCCACCGGCGACCATCCAACCGCCGACGACCATTCTGACACGCCCGAACTGCCAACCGAGCCGAGCGAGCATTACCTCCGCCTCGTCTTCCGCGACGAGCAGGCAGCATACTACCAGTTCCATCTCTTTCCCGACCTTGATGCTGACTACGTTCTGAGCGCCGCTCGAAAGCGTGCCGGAGCGGTGCAGCACCTTCGCATCGGGCTTTCCCGACCGGAAGCACTTCAGGCTTTTATCGAGTCCTGCCGCTCCAATCCTCACTTTCTCCGTGTCGAGCAGTCCACAGCCGACGAATTTCACCGAGCGCCTTCCAATGGGATTTAGCTCATCATCAACACGAAACCGAACGTCGCCTAACCAAGCGCTGCAGCGCCGATGAAGGTTGGTCAAGGGTGTTGTTAGGGGGGGAAGTAGGGACAGACAGATTATTTGTATTCCGACCGGCTGCGGTGTGGCATGGCCGTGGTGCGTGTTGTTTTGATGAAGGGCAGGATTGGGCGCGTTTGCCTTCTGTCAGCGTGCGAGTTCTTCGAGCAGGGTGCGGTTGAGGCGGATGCCGGCTTCGAAGTTTTCGATGGGGAAGTTTTCGTCGGGGGCGTGGGCGCGGCAGTCGGGCAGCGCGAGGCCGAGGAGGAGGGTTTCGGCACCGAGGATTTTTTTGAAGGTGTTTACAATCGGGATGCTGCCGCCTTCGCGGATGAGGGCGGTTTCCCTGCCGGGGAATGTGCGGGCGAGGGCGCGCTGGGCGGCTTTGCCAAAGGCGCTGTGCGGGTCGGTGGCGTAGGGCTCGCCGCTGTGGCCGTCTTCGATTTCGATGCGCACGCCGGGCGGGCAGTGCTTTTGCAAATGCGCGCGCACTTTCGCCATGATGTCCGCAGGGCGCTGGCCGGGCACGAGGCGGAAGGTGAGTTTCACGAAGGCTTCGCGACCGATGACGGTCTTGCTGCCCGCGCCCTGGAAGCCGCCGCCGATGCCGTTCACTTCGACGGTCGGGCGCGCCCACAGTCGCTCGACGCTCGTGTAGCCCGCTTCGCCAAAGAGCGCGGGCGATCCGGTGACGGCGAGGATTTCGGCATCGCCGAAAGGCAGCCGCGCCCATGCATCGCGCTCCCATTGCTGAAGCGGCGCGACGTCATCGTAGAAACCGGCGACGGCGACGCGCCCCTCGGCGTCGTGCAGCGTGGCGACGAGCCGGGCGAGCGCGGTGAGGGGATTCGCAACCGCTCCGCCGTAGATGCCGCTGTGTAAATCGGTCGCCGGGCCGTGGAGGCGCACTTCCATCGCAGCGACGCCGCGTAGTCCGTAGGTGAAAGTGGGAGTGTCGCGCGCGATCATGCCGGTATCGGAGATGGCGATGATGTCGCACTTCAACTCCTCGCGATGCGCGGCGAGGAAGGATTCGAGATGTTTGCTGCCGACTTCCTCC
>JBEIQV010000399.1:0-2232 GCA_040376335.1 Verrucomicrobiia bacterium
CTGCGGCGTAATCAATCGGCAAATACGAGTCGCCATACAAAACATAAAACGCATCGCCGAGCATCGGCAGCGCCTGACGCAGCGCGCCACCGGTTCCGAGCAGCTTCGGCCCGTCGAATGAATACGCCAGTTCGACACCATGCGCCGAAGCGCCGAATTCGCGCTCGATCATTTCGCCGAGATAACCCACGCACAGCACCGCGCGCTTGATTCCACGCGAGTGCAGGAGCCGGAGTTGATGCGCGAGAAATGGCTCACCCGCCACGGACACCAGCGCTTTCGGAATGCGCTCGGTAATTGGCCGCAGCCGCGTAGCCAGCCCGCCGGCGAGGATGGCAATCGGCAAGTCCATCAGTCCTGCGCGACGATTTTGGTTCCTTCGTAGTCGAAGCGGAAACGCACCTCGCGCAGTCCTCGTTCACGCATCGTCTTACGGAGCTTCGCGCGGTCGTTTGTGTAAAACATCAGGAAGCCACCGCCGCCCGCACCGATGAGCTTCCCGCCGAGCGCGCCGTTTTGCATTGCGTCGTCATACCACGCATTGATCTGGTCGTTGCTCATCCCCTGCGTGCGCTTCTTTTTGCGCTGCCAGTGGACATCCATGAGCCGCGCAAACTCCTCCAGATCCCCCGTCTCCAGCGCCGTGTGGCTCTGGCGTCCGAGCTCCTTGGTGAAATGGAGATTCTCCAGCATCGCCGCGTCGTGCGTCTCGCTGCGTGTCTTTTGATCCTTCAAAATCGCCGATGCGCTCCGACTGTAGCCGGTGAAAAAGAGCAGCAGATTTTCCTCAAGGCCGACCCGCGTGTCCTCGCTCATCTGCACAGGCTGCGATTCCACACGCCCGTCTTTGTGAAACTCAAACGCAGTGATTCCTCCCACCGCAGCGATGTATTGATCCTGCTTTCCAATGGGCTCGCCGAGGATGTCCATCTCGATGAGACACGCCTGCTCCGCGAGTTCCGAAGGCTGCACCCAGATGCGCTCATGCGCGTGCAACGAACGCAGCAGCGCCGTGGTGAAGCTGCCTGACGATCCCAAGCCCGTGCCCGCCGGAATGTCCGCCATGCTGGAGATTTCGAGATTCGTCCCCTTCACACCCACGAGCCGCAACGCCTCGCGGATGATCGGATGTTTAATATCCTCCACGCGCGCTGCTTCTTCGAGATGGCTGTATTTTAAAAGAAACCCCTCCACGAAGCGGTCGTGAACATTGATGTAAACGTATTTATCGATCGCCGCAGCGATGAGAAATCCGCCGTGTTCACGATAGTAACTCGGTAAGTCAGTGCCTCCGCCGCCGAGCGAAATACGAAGGGGTGAGCGCGTAATGATCATACTTTATTCTTCCTCCCGACTGCGACCACCTGCCAGCCAAAGGGCGAGTCGGTGAGATTGAAATGAAACAGGAAGCGGAACACGGCCATCGCCAGCGACGCCGCTGCGGACGAAGCGCCGCCCGCGCCCTCGACATCCTGCGCGAGCTTTTCGCCACGCGCGATCACCACGCTGCGGTAGAGGTTGAAAAACGGAAAGCCTGTCCGATACACGTGCTCCACGGTGAAGCCGCTCTCCACGAAAATACGCGAGATGCTTTCCTTGGCGAAGTGCTGGCGGTGGCCGATGTGTTTGTCGAATGACGACATCGGCCCGCCGGGCACCGTGACGACCAGTCGCGCATTCTCCGCGAGATAGGGACTCGCCGCGCGCAGGAACGCAGTCGGGTCATCCACATGCTCCAGCACCTCGCTGCAAACCGCGTCGGTCGCCCAGCCGTGAAATTTTGCCAGTTCGCTCGTGGGCGAAAACAAATCCTCCACGAGGAAAGTCGCATCCGGCACTTTCTTTTTGCTGATCGCAACACCGCTCGCGCTCAGCTCCGCGCCGAAAAACTCCGCCTTCGGAAAAACCGGACGCAATTTCGCCAGCATGTCCCCCTGCCCGCTGCCGATGTCAAAAAGTCGCATCGTCCCCTGCACCCCGTTTCGCAAAATACGCGCGACCAATTCATGCCGCATCCGTTGTGCCGGGTTCTGGCTCGCAGAGCCCGCGTAGCGGTCCCAGTGCGCATCCCAATCGTCGTGGTGTGAATCTGGAGTCATGGCTTTTAAAATTACACGTTCGCAGTTGCTGCACCGGGCGGGCATCTATGTTTCATTGCCGAGCCTTTTACGAGGACTCACAACGACTTCGCAAGCTCTTCGCCAAGCAAGCCGAATTTATACATAGACCAGC
>JBEIQV010000380.1:0-2597 GCA_040376335.1 Verrucomicrobiia bacterium
CATCGTGATAGATGCCCGTGATGAGATTCTTAAAGACGTGCGCATCCATCGGTGGTTCGGCCTTCTTGGAGAAATGAGCCGCAAAACGAGTTTCGTCCTTCGCGTTGTAATCAGCGATTGCCGAGGCGAGCGCCGTCTCCATGTCATGCGTGGCACTTGGCATAGCGATGTCCGTTTGCGTTTGAGTGGCGGTCGTCGTCTGTTGCTCGGACTTTCCGCCGCGAGGCCAGAGGACAATGGCGATGAGCACGATATTTGCGGCGGCAATGCACAGAAACAAATCGCTGACTTTGCGCGCGAGTTTTTTCGCCTCGGGTGAGTTGGGCTGAATGTCGGACATCGCGTGCGGTGTAGCGATTTATAGTGAGGCGTAAAGTTCCGCGTAGCGCGGGGCGAGCACACTCCAGTCGTAGTTTGCGTGCGCCCATTCGGCGAGTGACGTGCGTTGCGTTGGCGACTGGCGCTTTTGAAAAAACGCGGACAGCGCCGTGCAGATACTTCCGACGAGTGGCTCGCAAATAAAACCACGTTGCGCGAGTGCTTCCGCCCACGGTGTTGCAGTCGTGGTGAGCACTGCGGTGCCGCATTGACAGGCTTCGAGAACGGCGAGTCCGAAATTTTCTGAGTGTGTCGGCAGGCAAAACAAATCCGCGCCCTGCAAATACGCCCAGCGTTCGTCGCCCCAGACTGCGCCACGCCATTCGACAGGCGGGAGTTGTGCTGCGTTACGTTTTGCGAAATCACGGCACTGTG
Source organism: Verrucomicrobiia bacterium (assembly GCA_040376335.1). Classification (GTDB taxonomy): domain Bacteria; phylum Verrucomicrobiota; class Verrucomicrobiia; order Chthoniobacterales; family Chthoniobacteraceae; genus SXWH01. Next base: position 754 of record JBEIQV010000380.1, read on the forward strand.
CCGCATAGGCCGGCTGCTCCTCGGGACCGACGATGATGAGGCGCGTGCGCTCTGGCAGTGGAAGTGCGGTGAGCGCGCTGAGCAGTAGATCGAGCCCCTTCTTTTCGTGGATGCGCGAGAGAAAGAGCAGCACCGTTTCGTCGTCGGCCCAGCCGAGCTTTGTGCGGGCTGCGGCGTAATCGGGGCGCACGTCACCCGTGAGGCCTAGTGGCAGAGCGGCGATTCGTGTTCGCGGGAAAAAGCGTAGTAGCCGCTCTGCCTCGGTTTTCGCCGTGGCGAGAATGCACGAAGCGCGGCGAGTCCATCGCTTTTCGATGAGATGCCAGTATGGGAGTTTCTTCCAGAGTTTGTGCCTCCATGCCCACGGCTCCAGCATCCCGTGCGGACTGACGATATACGGCACGTCGAGTGCGCGGTATTCGCTGGCGAGCGATGGAAATCCCGACTGCCACATTCCGTGAAAATGCGCGGCGTCAGCTTTTCCTGCGACGGGATTCACTTCGACTGAATGGCCGAGTTTTACCATCGCGTTTTGCAGACTGCGAATGGCAGCGTCGAGGCCACCCACTTTTTGAGCTGCTGGTGGTTCGTGAAAATGCAGCCTCATTTCCGTGCCTCCTCATAGAGCGTTTCGTAACGCGCGGCCATCGTGTCGAAAGAAAAACATTTCTCAGCAAGCTGGCGTGCATTTTCGCCGAGTGCGTCGAGGCGCGATGGATCGGAAAGAACATCAGCCCACACCTCGCCTTCGCTGATGCTAATGGAATTCGTTTCATCAAGAAAAGGCATCTCAGCCAGAAGATTGGGCGTGATTGCGCAGGGAAGTCCGGCGCTGAGCGCTTCTAAAATCGCGAGCGGTAAGCCCTCAAATTCTGCCGTATGAAGAAACACATCAGCGGCGAATAGAAATTCAGAGACACTGCGCTGCCAAACGACGCGGCGGACGTAGCCGAGTTGCGCGGCGCGCTCGTCCCATTCCTTGGAAAGTGCACCATCGCCGACCCATACGAAGCGCACATGCGGCACTCGTGCGTGGATTCTTTCAGCGAGGTCGAGAAATACAAAGGGGCGTTTTTGAGGGACGATTCTGCCCACGGCGGTGATGAGCAATTCATTCGGGGCAATGCCAAGTTCCGCCCGCTTTGATTCACGCGCTGACGGTTTTTTGCTGAGATCGTAGAGTTCCACGCCGTTGGCGATTGCGTGGATTCGCTCATTGCGTCCGAGAAAATTGCGCAGGTCATTCGCGCGTTCGTCGAGCACACAGACCATAGCACCGCTGTAAGATTCCAGTGCGCGGTGAGCGATACGGTCACGCAGCCAAGCGAGCGATGCCTTGAGGTAGGCGGCGGTTTGGCTGAGGTGAATGGTGCAGATACTCGCGCATTTCGAGAGGGTCGCTGCGCGCAGGAGATCGAGTCCGTCTTCGAGGTTCTGTTTGTTGACGTGAATGACATCGGGGTGCAGCGCTTTCCATTCGTCTGCGATGCGCGCTGCTCCGCTGAAATTTAGAAAACTGGCGAGGCTGCGGGTGCGGTGATCGTAGGTGTTTGTGTATTCGGAACGAACAACAGTGCCCACTTCCGTGAAGAGCGCAGCGAGTTCGTCCATACGGGGATGCGATGAGGCCCAGAGCGTGACTTCATGGCCGCGCAGCCGTTTCGACGTCCTGCGATCGACGGTGCGGCCTTCGTGGTGGCCGCGCGAGACCCCGACGAGACCCTGCGCGTAGGCGAGCGACGAGGGCTCCCACGGGCGCTTACGGAGCTGGAGTATCAGGGCCCCGCGGCGCCGTCGTCGCGCGGTCCGGGCCTGGTGATCTTTCGGGTCGACGCCGACCTCGC